>SUVG01000001.1 GCA_015062115.1 Elusimicrobium sp.
CCAATTTCTTCTTTGGCCAAAGCCCCGTCCAACATACCGCCGAAAGGGACATCTTCCGTTTTCAAAAAGGCGGCGGCAGGTGTCATTTTGCTGACAATCAATTTTTTAGTGATGCAGTAGGCTTTTTTGGGAGTAATCAAAAAGACCGCTTCCCCGGCGGAAAGTTCAATGCCGGACAAATAACGCTGTTCCAAAGGGGACAGGGTAATATATCCGTCCAGCCCGGCCTGTTTAAGCACCCGGCGGAAATCTGCCATTCTTTTAGAGGATAAATCTTGCCTTGCCATACTTTATTTCTTCGTTAAAATTTTAGCACCGGTTTTGGTAACGGCCATGGTATCTTCCAAGCGCACACCATATTTACCGGGAAGATAAATACCCGGTTCTACCGTTACAATATTCCCTTCCGCCAAAATAGCGGAGGAGGTTTGGTTGTTGTAAGGATCCTCGTGAACTTCTATCCCCACACCATGCCCGGTACCATGCGTAAAATAATCTCCGTAACCGGCGGCATTGATGATACCGCGGGAAGTGGCATCCACTTGTTTAGCAGGCACCCCGATACCCACGGCTTTGATGCCGGCTTTGCGGGCTTTATCTACGATTTTCCAAATTTTGGTATATTCGGCGGGCTCTTTTTTACCGTGCCACCAACTGCGGGTAATATCGGAACAGTACCCTTTATACACGCAGCCGAAATCCATTAACACCGCATCTTCGGCTTTAAGTTTGCGGGCGCTTGTTTCGTGATGAGGATTGGCGGCGTTTTCGCCAAACGCCACCATGGTGTAAAAGGAAGTAGTGGTGGCTCCGTGAGCGCGCATAAAGCGTTCCATTTCGGATGCCACTTCAAATTCGGTCATGCCCGTTTTGATGCGGGGTTTGATATATTCGTAAGTTAAATAGGCAATTCTGTTAGATTCGCGCAATACTTTCAACTCATTGGCATCTTTGTTTTCGCGCAAAGTGGTAATGAAACTGCCGGCTTCCACAAATCCGCTTGCACGCAACAATCCGCCGGAAACATACGATTCTTTGGCGGCGTCAAAACCGGGACGGGCCAAGCCCAACTTGCGGGCTTTTTCGATAGCGGAAACCACACGGTTATCGCTGGCAACCACTTCCAAGGAAGGCGCATATTTACCAAACGGCTCTACATACAATTCACGCGTATAGCAGGTAACGCCTTTTTTGTGAACTAAAAAGACGGCTTCGTTCGGATAAAAAAAGAAATTGGTTAAATAAAATTGATCCAAGTTGTTGGTTACGATAAAACCGTCCAATTTATTTTTGCGTAAAATTTTACGCAAGGCGGCAAAGCGTTCATTCATAAAACTTTTTTCTGCCATAATTTCACCTCTGCAAATAGCAAATATATATACAACTATATCATAACAATTTTAGGGTTAAGTCTCAACGACAATTACATGGTTTTCGCGCGCGTAGCAAGACCAGTCGTTAAAATCGGCCCAGAATTTACTATAATAATGCTATATGGCACATTATCTTTTGCGCAACATAACGCTGTTTGTTTTGGGTTTACTGATGCTGGCCCCGGGAGCAGGGTTCGCGGCCGGTTTTTCGTCTCAAGACGGCGCATTTACCATGGATATGCCCGCCGGGTGGAAACAAGCTAAAACCACCCCGCAAGGCAGTGTACTTTCCATTGAAAAAAATTCTTCCCGCATTGATATTAAAACCATTTCCTGCACCACCGAAACCTGCATTGAGAAAAAAATCAGTGAAGATTTGGCCGATGTCAAACGCAAAAAAATGCAGGTGGTGGGCAACTCTTACACCGGAGAAGAAATCAAACGCATTGAATTTTCTACCGGGGAGCCTTTCTTCTACATCAATTTTTTTACCCCTAAAAATGATTTCGGTGCCGGCTATTTTTTGATTAACTCCAAAGCCTATTCCATTTTGGCCAAAGACTTAACCTATGCGGAAACCGATTTGATTTTTTCGTTCATTTCTCCGGTTCAAAAAGAAAAACCCGCCGAACAAGCGCCCGAATTGCCGATTATGGAAATGGATCTCAAATCGCCCAAGGCTTACGATATCGCCGCCTTACCCGATGTGCAGGAAGAAACCCTTTCCGCACAAGCCCCCGAAGAAAAAGAATCCGTAAAAGCCGAAGCGCCCCAAAAACCTTCCGCTTTTAGAAAGAATTTATCCAAATTAAAAGTCAAAACGCTTTTATCCAAAAATATGCCGCCCTATGTGCGCCAGTTGGGCCGCGGATTTGATATTTTTGTTTTCCTGTTGATGTTGTTTGGAGTTCTCTTGGCCGGGGCACTCATCGTCCGTTTCTTTATCCCCACCCGCCAAGATAACACACCCGCCAACCCCAACTCTCTGTTCCCGATTCGTTTCCGTCGGTTGTACGGTACCCCGTCGCTTATTTTCCGCGCGCGGGATAATCAGGGAAATGTGCTTATTTCTCTTTCTTCCCGTTGGGATAGTTTATTTCTCTTTACGGGGTCTTTTTTAATCGTGCTTACGTTCCTTATTTTGGCCGTTACCGGTTTAGGGGAAAACAGCGGGCTCTTGCCGCTTTCCGCTTTTGCATACAACACTATTTACTCGGCCTGTTCACTCTTAATTCCGCTGGGGCTTACCATTTTCTTCTGCGGGGTGGTATGGTCGCAATTGGTATTAAGGGAAATTACCCTCTTTGACCGCAAAGGCAAAAAAGCCGCCATTGTGTTACAAAAAGGATTCGGCTTTACTCAAGAACGCTATGAAATTTATTTTGCCCGTTCCAAAGATGTCTTGGTTGTTACACGCAAACGCTTTTCCTTTTGCCGTCAATGGCAGATGTTTAACCGGGAAGGCAACCTGCAAGCCAGCCTAACGGAATCTTCCGCTTGGCGCGCGTTGGCCCGCAAAGCCTGCGGACATTTATGGGGTATGTTACGGGCAGATTATAAAATCCAGGGCCAAATGGATAGCACGGGCACTATTGAAAATGCCTGCGGGGCATTTGACCGTTTTACTTGTTACTTGGATAAACCCCAAGCCCTTAACGCGCGCGACTTATTGGCCGTTGCGTTGTTAATCAATATCCGGGACCGTGATAAATGGTATCCGTGGTTTAACTAATCTGCTTATATCACACCCCGCCACTCGCGGGGTGATTTTTCCATTATGAAAAAAACCTTATTTTTCCTTTTTCTCTTTTCCCCCCTGTTTTTACAGGCAACGGATACTGCTTCTTATGTGGAAAACCGTTTGAAACATCCCGTACTCAACGGAGCCTTATGGGGTGGTTTGGCCGCGTATGCAGACAATACGCAAGAACCGATTTTTTCCGTTCTGGCCGATACACGCTTGACCCCGGCCTCCACGCTTAAACTTATCACCACCGCCGCCGCGCTGGAAACATGGGGCCCGCACCACCGTTTTGAAACCAACCTGTATGCCACCGCATTGCCCGATTCCAAAGGAACTTTGCACGGAAACTTATATATACAAGGCGGAGGCGACCCCACTCTAGGTTCCACGCGCGCTGTAGGGGGTGAAAAGTGGGAAATTGTTGCCAAAAAGTGGGCACAAGCCGTCAAAAAGGCCGGTATTACCCGCGTAGAGGGAGATTTGGTGGCGGATATTTCGTTATTTGAAGGCCCGTCCGTCAGCCCGAAGGTAAATTGGGAGAATATGGGTAACTACTATGCCGCGCCGGCCAGCCCGCTTTGCTTTAACGATAACTCTTTTCAAATTCATTTCAAACCCCAACCGTTTGCGAATAAACCTGCCGAAGTGTCGGGCACGGAACCGGAAATTCCGGGCCTTACGCTTACCAGTTTTGTAACTACCGACGGAAAATCTAAAAAAGATAATGCCTATGCCTACGGGGCTCCGGGTCAATATGAAATTAAAATTTTCGGCACGATTCCCACCAATCTTTTCGGCTTTTCCATTAAAGGAGCCTTGCCGGACGCGGCATTATTTACCCTGCAAGCCTTGCGCGAAGCCTTACGCGCGGAAGGGATTGCCGTAGGCGGAAAATCGCTCTCCACCCAAACGGCCCCCGATTATACAGTTTTACACCGTTTGCATACCTATTATTCGCCCGAACTGAAAGACATTGTATGGGTAGTGAACAGACGCAGTTTCAACCTGTATGCCGATATGTTACTAAGGAATTTAGCCGTTTATGCGGGCAAAAAAGGAAGCCTTCAAAACGGATTAAACGAACTTAATAAATTCATTGAAAAAAATAAATTAGCAGGCAAAAACGACACCGTGCTTTATGACGGAAGCGGCCTGGCGCGTGACAATTTGTTAACCCCCCGCACTCTTTTAAATACATTGATATTCATGACGAAAAGCCCGCACTTTTCCTATTATTACGATTCTTTAGCCACCCCCAACGACCGCGGAGATTTACTTTTGTTGCGCCGCTTCTTAAAACCGCTTAAAAAGGTGGAAACCGTGCGCGTAAAAGGCGGAACCATTGACAGCGTAAAAGCGGCAGCAGGTTATGTGAAAGATAAAAACGGAAATTTAGTTGCTTTTGTATTTATAGCTAACAATTTGGCCAGCAAGAACGAGGCTCTCTTGCGCATCCATGAAGACATTATTAAACAATTATTACTTTTGGAAAAATAACCCAATAAAAAACCCGCTGAAAAGCGGGTTTTTTATTAAGGAAAAATAATCAAAAATTATTTGCTTTTTAACTTGGCACATAACTCGGCAAGTCCCGAAGAAATATCTTCTTTCTGCACCACCACATCAGCAGGAACGGCCAAATTAACGGGAGCAAAATTCCAAATGGCTTTGATACCCGCCTTAATCAGTGTATCCGTAATCCCTTGAGCCGAAGTGGCCGGCACCGTTAAAACGGCTATTTTCAGGTTTTTCTCTTCAATTACCCCCGCCAGTTGCGCCGTATGATATACGGGAATTCCATGCACTTTGTTTCCTACTTTTTCCGGGTGGGTGTCAAACGCGGCCACAATCTCCAGGCCGTGATTCTTAAATCCGTCAAACCCCAGCAAAGCCGCCCCCAAATGACCTACCCCTACGAGAAATGCTTTATTCAGGTTGTTCCAACCTAAAAATTCTTCTATTACCTCAATGGCTCCCGCCACTTTGAACCCGGCACGCAGTTTACTGGGAACACCTACCGCTTGCAAGTCCTTTTTTATTACAATGGGGAGAAGGTGGGTTTCTTCCGCCAAAGTGGTGGAGGACACCAATTCCCGCCCGTAAGCGTGCAGATTGTAGAAAATACGCAAATACTGCGGCAGACGGCGAATTGTTTGCGTGCTGATTTCTTTACGACGGGAAGACAAGCCCATGGGGCCTCCTTTTAGCAGTAAACTTGTGGATATTCCAATATCCATAATAACTTTTTATAAAAAATATGTCAACTTATTTCACAAACCGCTTTACGAGATAAATGTTGACATCAAAAACGCGAAAATATAAAATATAGATATCAAAATATCTATATTAGTTATTTTGCACTTACAAAGGAGAATAAAATTATGGCGGAAAAAAAGAAAGTAACCGCGCCGGCCGACACGACCAAAGAAGATATGTCCATGTTGGATAAAATCGTCGATACCGTAAAAGCCGCGCAACGCATTTATGCAACCTATACGCAAGAACAAGTAGATAAAATTTTCCGCGCTGCCGCTATTGCCGCCGCGCAGAATCGTATTCCGTTATCCAAAATGGCCGTAGAAGAAAGCGGCATGGGTGTAATGGAAGATAAGGTAATCAAAAACCAATTTGCCTCCGAATATATTTACAACCAATACAAAGACACCAAAACCTGCGGTGTTCTTTCCGATGATGACGCCTTCGGTTACCGCCGCGTTGCCGAACCCATTGGCGTAATTGCCGGGGTAATTCCCACCACCAACCCGACCTCTACGGCTATTTTCAAAAGTTTGCTCGCTTTGAAAACCCGTAACGGTATCGTATTTTCTCCGCACCCGCGTGCTAAAAAATGCACCATCGAAGCGGCCAAAATCGTACTTAAAGCCGCGGTGGAAGCCGGCGCTCCGGAAGGCATCATCGGTTGGATTGAAGAACCTACCATGGCTCTTTCCAACGCCTTGATGCACCACCCCCAAATTAACCTTATTTTAGCCACCGGCGGCCCCGGCATGGTAAAAGCCGCTTACTCCTCCGGTAAACCGGCTCTCGGCGTAGGCGCGGGGAACACCCCGGCCGTTATTGATGCTACCGCCGATATTAAAATGGCTGTCAGCTCCATCATCATCAGCAAAACGTTTGATAACGGTATGATTTGCGCTTCCGAACAATCCGTTGTGGTTGAAGATGAAGTTTACGATGAAGTAAAAGCCGAATTTATCGCCCGCGGTTGCCACTTTGTAACCGGTAAAGACCGCAAAAAATTGGCGGAAACCATTGTAGTAAACGGCAAACTCAATGCCAACATCGTAGGCCAAAGCGCGATGAAAATCGCCGAAATGGCCGGCATCAAAGTTCCCGCCGGGACCAAAATTTTAATCGCGGAAGCCGAAAAAGTCTGCACGGAAGAAGTATTCGCTTGGGAAAAACTTTCCCCGGTGTTGGGTTTCTACCGTGCCAAAGATTTCGCCCACGCTGTAGAATTGGCCCGTTCTCTTATCTTGTTTGGCGGCGCCGGTCACACCTCTGTGCTCTACACCAACGAATCTAACGAAGAACACATCACGGCTTTCCAAGATATGCCCACCGCCCGCACCTTGATCAACATTCCTTCTTCTCAAGGCGCCATCGGCGATGTGTACAACTTCAAACTCGCCCCCTCCCTCACCTTAGGTTGCGGTTCTTGGGGCGGTAACTCGGTCAGCGAAAACATCGGAGTAAAACACCTTATGAACGTGAAATCCGTCGCGGAACGCCGCGAAAATATGTACTGGTACAAAGTACCGTCCAAAATCTACTTCAAACGCGGTGCCTTGTCTCAAGCTTTAGCGGAACTCAAAGGCAAACAACGCGCTTACATCATCACGGATAAAACCATGGAACAATTGGGCCATGTACGCACCGTAGCTGATGTACTTGAAAGCTTGGATATCAAATACCGCATTTTCTCCAACGTTCTTCCCGATCCGAACATCACGAACGTAAACGAAGCCTTGGCTATTGCCAATTCCTGGCAACCGGATATGATTATCGCCCTCGGCGGTGGTTCCGCTATGGACGAAGCCAAAATGGTATGGCTTATGTACGAAAACCCGGAAACCAGCTTTGAAGATATCGCCATGCGCTTTATGGATATCCGCAAACGCATTTACGCCGCTCCGGACTTGGGCCGCAAAGCCACCATGGTTGCTATCCCGACCACTTCCGGTACCGGTTCCGAAGTAACGCCGTTCACCATCATCACTGACGAAAAAACCGACACTAAATACGCCATTACGGACTACGCTTTAACCCCCGACATGGCTATTATCGACCCGGAATTTGTACTCGGTATGCCTAAATCTTTAACGGCCTTCTCCGGTTTGGACGTATTGACCCACGCCATTGAAGCCTACACTTCCGTGTTCTCTACCAACTTTACGGAAGGTCAAGCCTTGGAAGCTATCCGCTTGGTGTTCAAATACTTAAAGAACTCCTACGATAAAGGTGCCCAAGACATCAACGCCCGCGAAAAAATGCACTATGCCGCCACCATCGCCGGTATGGCCTTCGCCAACGCGTTCTTGGGTCTTTCCCACTCCATGGCGCACAAATTGGGTGCTATGTACCACATTCCGCACGGTTTGGCCAATGCGTTGCTCCTTTCTTACGTAATTGAATTTAACGCGACCGACAAACCCACCAAACAAGGTTTGTTCCCGCAATACAAATATCCGTTCGTGAAAGGACGCTATGCCAAAATCGTGGACTTTATCCGCCCCAACAACAAATTGGGTGACGATAAAGATGCCAAAGTGCAAGAACTCATTGATATGGTGGAACAGTTGAAAGCAGACCTCAACATCCCCAAATCTATCAAAGAATACGGTATCCCGGAAAAAGAATTCTTGGCCAACTTGGACAAACTTTCCGAACTCGCTTTTGACGACCAATGCACCGGCGGTAACGCCCGCTATCCGCTCATCAGCGAAATTAAGGACTTGTACCTGAAAGCCTACTACGGCGAACCCGTAAAGCACTCCGGTAAATAAGTTGCTTTAACACACCCCCCCCGCTCACAAGAGCGGGGGTTTTTTAATGCTTAACTCTTTTTAGTTTATCAGGTAATAGCCTATTGTTGTTGAGCTCCAGTCCAAAGGACCAAAGGTTTTACAAAAAGCATGATTTTCAGCAGAGGAAGCCAAACACCAATGTTTCCCGCGGTAAGTAAGATTGCCATCGGCGTTTTTTAAATAAAACTCAAAGGTAGCATTTCCATGTTGTCCGTGGGCAAAACAAGAACGATGGCTCTCAGGACAGGCAAAATTATAATCGTCTGTCTGTTCGGGCACATCAATACTCAGATCCTCCAACACCGTAGTATATTCTCCATTTTCCATATAGTAGATTTCCTGCGCGTCCGTCAAAGACTTTAGTATAGTAATGGCTTCCACAGCTCTGGCTTTTTGAACGGCTTTGGTGTACTGCGGCAAAGCCACCGCAGATAAGATACCAATGATTAACACTACGACCAAAAGTTCTATCAAAGTAAAACCCTTTTTCATACAAAACCTCTTATAAATAAGTTTTTCGGCAAGCAAACAACATTTTAATTCTTTCTGTCTGCCGATTAGGTACATTGTAAGAAAAAAAAAAAACGGGTCAAGCCCTCGACGACAAACCCCTTCTTTTACGGCCCCAAAAAGAAACAAATTTACTATAATAGATTTATGGGACTAGAAGAAATTGAACAACAAGATTATTTTTCTATCGGCGATGTAAAACGCATTACCGGGGTGCCGGAATATTCCGTGCGCTACTGGGAAGCCGAGTTTAATTTAATTCGCCCTATTCGCCTGGAAAGCGGACACCGCCGCTACACCAAACAAGATGTTTATACGATTCTTAAAATTAAAGATTTAATTTATAAACATAAACTTACATTGGAAGGCGCGAAAAAGCAATTAAACAAATATCAATTACCGAGTTCTTCCGACGAGAAAAAACCCCGCACCGATATTAAACTTTTAACCGAAATAAAAGAAACACTGGAAGAGTTGCTAAAATAATGATAAAATATATGGGTAGTCGATTTTGACTGCTCTTTTTCGGGGAGTGGCTCAGAGGTAGAGCGCTCGCTTGGGGTGCGAGAGATCGCGGGTTCGATTCCCGCCTTCCCGACCATTTGAAAATTATTTACGGGGCGTAGCGCAGATGGTAGCGCGCACGGTTCGGGACCGTGAGGTCGCTGGTTCGAATCCAGTCGCCCCGACCATTTGAAAAGGCACTTCTTACGAAGTGCCTTTTTTTAACGATATCAAACCGTTCCAATACGAACTAGCCCAAAAAGGTCTTTATATCTGTCCACATTCTGTGAAATCGATATGAATAAAATGCAAATTGATATATCATTTGGATTCCAAAACTAACCCAAAAAGCCCACACTACTGCAACCTGACGTTTACGCAACGTATATGTCAATATCAGGCCAACAAATACAAACAATAATATAAGTAATATATATTCCATTTTTACTCCTGTGATTAAACTAGCAAAAACCTATTCAAAATAAAATAGGAAAACGGGGGCTCTACTTTATTTTCCCGTTGTATGCCGCTATCTTCCCGGCTACTAAATCTTTTAGTTCTTTCGGCTCTTGTACTGTAATATGCGGTATCCAGGCCAAAATAGTGGGTAAGATCTCTTCATATTTACCCGCAAAACACTCCAAAACCAGTCCGTCTTTGCCGGACTTTTTAAGCACTTTCTGTCGGGGGAAATACTCCTTCTTTTCAAAATAAGAGGCCACTTCCGGTGCAACCGCCAACTCCACCCGTTTATCACGGTTATCTTCAAACCATACAGAAGCACTTTCTTCTAAAATCTTTTCTACTTTTTTAGGCCGCTTGAATAAAATACCTGTTGGGGTAAGGTTTTTAATTTTATCCAAACGAAGTTTTAAGATTTTCTCATCTTTCCCTAAAGCTAGCAAGTACCAAAAACCGTCGAACCAAGCAATTTTAAGCGGGGATATATCTTTTCCCGACAGTTTAGACTTATCATACACAATCGTCAGTTTTTCCGATTTTTTAATAGCTTTTTCTATTAACTTGCTATGGCTATCGTCCAAAAAGGCCTGTCCTTTGGGGAGTTTAATATAAAACGGGTTTGTTTTATCGTTCTCCAAAATGCGGTTTCTAAGGCTTACATAGGTTTCTTGGAAGGCTCCCCCTAAACTCCCCGCAATGCTGGATAAAAGAGCCAACATAGCGGCTTCTTTGGCGCTTAATTGCAGTTTTTGCAGAGAATACCCCTCTACAAAAGAGTACTCCCCTTTACTCGGGTTGGCGATTGGGAAACCCGCACTCTCCAAAATCTTAATATCACGCTGAATCGTACGGACATTTACCATTAGCTCTTCGGCGATATCTGCCAAATATACTTCACCCTTATCAAACTCACCTAAAATATACATGAGACGGCTGATTTTATTTAATGTATCCCCTAGCATAAAGCCCCCTTGGTATGTTTTGTATATTAAAGCATTATTTATCCTTCTTTGCTTTCTTTTGCCAAGGTTTGGGCTCGTTGGAGGCCTTCACTACCCCCAACGGACTTAGTTTTACCAAGATTTTAACCAAGTCTTTCTGGTTTTCCATTACTTCATCAATGTTCTTATACGCGCTGGGGGCTTCGTCCAACAAAGCCTGCTCGTTCATGCGATGCACAATGCCTTGACGGTTGAGAATCTCCTGTTCCGCTTCCAATCTTAAATCCTGAATAGCTTTTTTGCGAGACATACACCGCCCGGCCCCGTGGGAACAAGATTGCAAAGAACTCTCGTTTCCTAAGCCCTGTACAATGTAGGAGCTCGTTCCCTGAGAGCCCGGTATAATACCGGTCGTATTCGCAGTTGCTAAAGTCGCACCTTTGCGGTGTACCCATACTTTGCGGTTATAGTGTTCTTCTACGGCGGCGTAGTTATGGTGGATATTGATTTCCTGCACAAATTCTACCTGAGGAAATTCTTCTGCAAACACCTTTTTGATAGATGCCGCAATCATTTTGCGGTTCTCAAAGGCAAAATCTAAACAGAGTTTCATTTCGTTAATATAATCGCCCGCCTCACGGGTACCAATGGGCAAAAATGCCAAATCTTGCTTAGCAAGGGCCTCCTGCTTAAATAGGGTGCAGAGTTTAACGGCTTTGTCGTTATAATACTCGGCCACCTGTTTCCCAAGGTTACGGCTACCGCTGTGAATCATAAACCAAATATGACCGTCACTTCCGCGCTGAACTTCTATAAAGTGGTTTCCCCCTCCCAAAGTGCCAATCTGCTTTTGGGCGGAGAAAAACTCCCGCTTACACACTTCCGTCTTATTCCAACGGGCTAAATCTTGAAAAAGCGGATTTTCCTGGGCTTCTTTGTGATGCTCAAAACCGACAGGCACGCGCTCGTAGATTTTATCTACAATGGCCTGCACTTTGTCGCGCGTAATATCCGTAAGACTTGTCTGTACGGCCAACATTCCGCACCCGATATCCACACCAACCATATTCGGGGAAATCGCATTGTCCAAAGCCACGACTCCGCCGATAGGCATACCATAACCACAATGGGCATCCGGCATCAAGCACACATTGCCCACCAAACAAGGGTGTTTAGATAAGTTTTGTACCTGTTGCATAGCCGCAGGCTCTAAATTTTTGCACCAAGATAAAATATTTTCTGCTAAATGTTCCATAATTTTTCCTCTTTTAATGAAAATAATAAATTTGTGATTATATATGGCCAATATTTTGGGAGGGCGCCACTCTGGGGACAAAACCCAGCATCCTCCATTCCTTAGCAGCTAGGGCGGCTTTCTGCTGTCAAAATATCAGCCAAGGGCAGAGACACGGGTGTTCAAGACTGCCAATGGCAGCATCCGTTAATTCATACCCTGATAGCAATAGGATAGCACACTTACGCGACAACCTATGGTCGCATTAAAAAATAATTTTTAAAATTCTTTACGACCTACTGTTGTCGCAACGATTTGCTAGGCTATAATAATTTACTTGAAGAGAACATTTATGAGAGAACTGACAATTATAAGCAATGGTTTCGTAGGGGCCAATATCAGTAACCACAAAAATTATAAAAAAAGGATATTAAAAAATATACCCAAAAAAATATCCCAATTTACAATTTCCCCCTGCCACTTTACCGACAGTATTATACTCAACTTGCATGCGGACAAAAAAATCTGTGGATTTGAAGTAATGCTATCAGAAAATCAAACCAATGACACACTGTTTTGGTTGGAAAGCATTTGCTTAAATTGCAAAGAATCTATTTTACTTATAGACCCGGAAGGCCCCAACCAAATGCTGCGTTTTTATTCTCAATGGGAAACAGATAACGAGGGGCGTTTTAGTATGCTCACGACATACGAGTATTACTATGATAAAGAAAAAAACAAATGGATAGATAACCCCAAAACCTATGAAACTTATAAAAAAACAGGAGAAACTCCCATTGTGTGCGATATTTTAATTTCCAAAAAAGAATTGGTAAGCCAATTCTATCAAGCCATATTGTCGGGTTTGGAAAGGGCAGAAAAAGAGGGCAGTATGGATAACACGATAGTAAGGCGTTCTAAAATCATAGAAGATTTTTTATTGCGACCTACTGTTGTCGCGTACTAATGTTATGATAGATATATGAGTAGCAAAGCGTGGAGATAAAACCTACAGTACGAAACGCTTTCTACCCAAAAGGTAAAAAACCTGCGATGCCGGTCTGTACAGCCGGCTCCGGTTTAGTAAAGGCGAGCTAGACTTGCCGACAGACACGGCTTGGATAAGCGTGTGAGGCATTTTTAGTTCACCTTTAACCTAAGGGGTGTTAGGTATTGGCAGTTCTGCCTGACGGCATATCGGGTACTTGCCCGAACCCGAGCCATGGGGAACAGCACTCCTATAAGTGCTCGGGTTTGGCCCAAAGGCAGGCTGAGTTACTACTTAACACCCCTTTCTAAAAATAAAAAGTACACTATATATATGTTTAGCAAGAGCCGCAAAACCCTTTTTATCTTAATGGGCATACAGGCAAGCGGAAAAAGCACCTTTGCGCACACGGTTTTGACAAATTGTGTTTACATTAGTTTAGATCAACTAAACACACGCAACAAAGAACGAATTGCCTTGCAAAATACCCTTCAAACGGGGCGCAACTGCGTAATAGACAACACCAACCCTACACAAAAGGAACGCCAAAAATATATAGATTTGGCCCAAAAAAGCGGATATAAAACTGTAGGCATATACTTCCGCTCCGCAGTGGCCGAGTGCAGTGTCCGCAATGATAAACGCCTTGGCAAAGCCCATGTGCCGCTGAAGGGCTTATTAGCCACCGCCAAGCGCCTTGAACAACCGACATCAACAGAAGGTTTTGATGCGTTGTATTATGTAAAAATTGAAAACAATGAATTTATAATCAGTAACTGGGACGAAACTTTATGAAATTTGACGAATTTGATAAAAAAATGAGGAAATTTGAGCAATCTTTAGATCAGGTTATCCCTGCTGATTCTTTTATGGTAGCCCGATTAGACGGCAAAGGATTTACGAAATTAACCAAAAAAGACATGGTTTTGGATAAGCCCTTTGATATTCGTTTTAGAGACGCCGTCATTAACACCATAAAATATCTCATGAACGGATACTTTCAAATATCCTACGCTTATAATGAAAGTGACGAAATTTCGCTTTTGTTCCAAACCCATGCGGATAAATTTGGCCGTAAGGTGCGGAAGTACAATTCTATATTGGCCGCCGAAACGAGTGTGCATTTTTCCCGTCAAATCGGTCAAACCGCTATTTTTGATTGCCGCATGATTGCCTTGCCCGATTTGGACGCCGTACAAGATTATTTTGCATGGCGGCAGGCGGACTCCGGCAGAAATTCCGTTCTTGCTCACTGTTACTATAAGTTGGTGGCCTCGGGTAAAACCCCGCAAGAAGCCGCCGACTACTTACGCAATTTGCCCTTTCGAGACAAAGTACATTTACTTACTCACTTTGGCATGGAGTTAAAAGATATCCCCAAATGGCAATTGTACGGAAGCGCCGTGTACTGGAAAGAAACCGCCAAAGAAGGTTTTAACCCTGCTACAAATACTTTGCAGCAAAGCAAACGCAAGCAGTTGGTGGAAAATTACGATTTGCCCGTTGGAGAAGAATACCGAAAGTTCGTTATCAAACAACTTACTTAAAGCATTTTTTCTACCAAATAATACGATATAAAACCTTGATAATAAAACCATGAAAAAAAGCATCATTAAAAAATTAGAAGAACTGGAAAAAGAGCACCATATCAAAATCTTTCACGCGGTGGAATCGGGAAGCCGTGCGTGGGGGTTCGCATCGCAAGACAGCGATTATGATGTCCGCTTTTTGTATTATCACCGCCCCGAGTGGTATTTTTCAGTTTCAAAACAAGCAGATAATATCGTGAAAATGGAAGAACATAATTTGTTAGATTTTGCCGGGTGGGAACTGAAAAAGACTTTGCTTTTGCTTATCAAGGGGAATATGTCCTTATATGAGTGGATACAAAGCCCTATTGTCTATAAACAAAGCAAAGAATTTGAAACGCTCAAAGCACTTGCCCAAGAGTTCTACAATCCGAAAGCACTGCTATTTTCGTATGTGGGACTGGCTGAAAATAATTACAAAGCCTATGCCGACAGGGAAAAACCCAAACTCAAAAAGTATTTGTATATTTTGCGCACCTTGGCAGCTTGCCGTTGGATAGAACAACAGCAAACCCCGCCTCCCATAGAAATGGATAACCTAAAGGAAGTGTTCCGCAAAGATTCCCTTATATGGGACTTCTTAAACCACTTGATTGAGGATAAAAAGAAAGGAACAGAACTGGGGGTTATAGACTCCCCCGCACTTATCAACCGGTGGATAGAAGAACAACTAGCCTACTATACCAATTTCGCCAACAGTTTACCGGACTTGGTAAAAGATACTGTGCCTTTATCAAACTTCTTTTATAAAACGGTCATGGGACAATAAAATGACACATTATAATATTCTTTTATGGAAACAAGAGTCTACCCGTCTTTCTACGGAGAAACAAATAAAAGACTTTTTTTCAAAACTAAATATTATTGGGAAAAAGATAAAAAGCATTAAAATTTTAGGACGGGACTATGACCATGACAGAGAAGGAGTAGAGGAATTAGCTTTTCTTCAATTAGAGAAAGTTCTTTCGGAAAAACAAGCCAAAGAAAAAGCCGAATTCTCAAACATTCCAAAAGATCTTATGTTCTATCGTATAGCGGAAGTGGATGAGCCTATTGTAATAGAACTAAATGACGGAAGACGGTTGGAAATTTTGATTTTGGAACTAGACAACACCGTTTACGCAGATGTAAATAAAATATCCCCGGATGCCACTTGGGATATCAATTCTGCCAATGTGAACGGAAATGTGATTTTTTCCCCTTGTACAGGCAAAACTATTAAAGCGGTGGAGTTTCCAGTGCACAAGCACTCTTTCGGACAGGAAGAAGAATATCAACAAATACCTGATGTACTCATCAGATTAGAGGACGGAACGGGACTAAAAATAGAGGGTTGGTTGGATTTCTGTGATATTGAATGTGTTGACAGCAAAAACCAACCTCTTAAAATTTCCTTTAAAGATCTTAAAAAAGGACTTCACAATAAAGAAGATGAATAAAATTAATATTATGAAAACAATTTTATTTGATATAGACGGTACTCTAGCCAACTTGAACGGACGGGAAGATTTCCTTAAACAAGAAATCCCTGATTGGAAGAATTTTAACGCAAAAATGGAAGAAGATTTGCCCAACTTGCCTGTTGTTGCGCTCTACCGCGCCCTATATGAGAGCGGAAAGTTTGAAATTATCTTGGTATCAGGCCGGCAGGAAAGATTTCGCAAAGTAACGGAAACTTGGCTTGCTTGGCACGAAATTCCTTTTGGCCCCCTCCTCATGCGTGCTGATAATGACCAACGCCCGGACTGCGATGTAAAACAAGATATACTAAATTCTCTAAAAGCACAGGGCAAACAAATCCTTTTTACCGTAGATGACCGCCAAAGTGTTGTAGATATGTGGCGAGCAAACGGTATTACCTGCCTGCAATGCCAAAAAGGGAATTATTAAATTTTTTGGTTTGCTTCTGTCTTCGTCATATTTTTCCCGTGGGGGCCCAAGGGGCCCTAGGTCTAATGGCCTATTGACGAAAAACACTATTTTTAAGATACTACTAGAAAGGCCTATTTTGTACTTTTAGGTTACCACGACAAAGGAGAACTGCATGAAAAAACTGGTTGTATTATTCGTGGCTATGTTCGGGATATTGACCATCTCGGGTTGTGCCATGGACGGAACATTAGACCTTCCTATCTCCGAAGAGATTGAAGAAGAGTTAATTGCCACTCAAGAATGGGAAAGTGCCACTTTCAAAACCCTTACGGGAAGTGAAGATTTAATGATAGAACGCGACTCCCAAAACAAAAATGCCCTGTCTATTCTTAACCCGGCCTATGACCAAGAATATTTGGCAGTAGTATTGCTTAAAAGTGATTGTGAAAAATCAAAAACCATGGTGCCCTACCTTGATAATTTGGCTGCCAGAATCAACCGTTTTCATAGCATCAGTTATATCCCCGTTATGTTGGATATTTACGAAGATTCCACAAACACCAATATCGAGTGGGTCAACAATCTGTCCAACTTGGAAGTTTTCATGAACGCAGCCACGGCTTGCTCGGGTAATGCCTGCCAAGAAGTTTTCCTTCCCAAATTTGCGGAGGCTTTCTCGGGAAGCATTTATTTTGTACATAAAAACGATATTACCAAAACCAAAAAAGGTTTTTCTTGGGACGAGAACAAAGATCCTGAAGAACAAGCTAACACCATGGAACAGGCTTTTGTAAAGTTCCTTGATTTAGACGAAATTTACTTGGATCCCTCTGTGAAACCTTGGAACTAATAAGTTGGTAAAATTTCAAAATAACCCTGCGCCAAAGCACAGGGTTATTTTTTACTCTCTTTTTATTTTTAGGCCCAAAAAGTTTATAGGCCCTTTAATCCTTGTTTTTTCTTATTTTTCTCCTAAAATATGAATAAGGACCCGCTTATGAAAAAACTTTGCTTAATTCTGCTTTTCTTCACGGTTTTACCTTTACAGGCCCAAACCCCGGTTAAATGGTTAAAAAATATCGGGAAGGGACTCGTTGGCCCCGCGCCCAGCGCAAAAAGCGTAACCCCCGTATTAAGCAGCCGCGCCAATACGACGGCGAGGGCCGCTTCGCAGGTACGGGAAAATCTGGTTAAGCAAGGATTGCAAGTTCCCGGCATTACACTACCGACAGATAGAACTTTCCTCCCCGAAGACGAGTTAGCCCAAATTCAAAAAACACACCCTCAGCCCTACTTAAATAAGGGGAAGGAAGCAGTGGTATTAAAAAATAATGAAGATTTTATCACTGCGGAACATAACCGCAAATATATTCTTTATGCCAACACCATTTTGGCCAGAAACCCCCATGTACCGGAAATTCTTAACAGAGTAAAGGCCACTGCGGTTTCACCCACGGCCACGGAAACTTCCGCTGAGTGGTTGGCCAAACAAATTCCCGCGTCCACCGATGTATTATGTGTGGGAATGGGTTTTTATCACAATCCGTCCACTATAGACGGTTTTTCCGACTTTTTAACAGCCTTACGCCAGCAAATGCCCGAGAGAGAAATCATCTTGCTTTCCTCTTACCTGGAAGACGGCGTTGTATGGACAACCAAACTCGATGCCTCTATCACCGAAAGCAAGTATTATCGGAAAGGGTATGAACCTCTTTGGCAAAATGCTTATTACCACGATATTAGTATTATCGGTATGAAACGATCCGACATTTTTAGTCAATTCACAGGGAATATGCAAGGAAACAACGGAAGTGGAATTCCCTTCAACAGGCCTTGGGAGTATTCGTTAGAGGCATCGGCCATGGAAGGAAAAATGTTCCAAGAAAAATTACAGGCCGTCAGAGAAAAACACCCCGATGCACTTATCATTCTCCACACCGGCTTGGAACAAGGCTCGCTTAACTTTCCGTTCTCTGTGGCCAAGAGATTAGAAGGAGTGGAAAAAAACTTATATGTAGCAAGTATTACTTCCAAAACCGTGCTTCAAAACCAATACATTGCCTTTCCCGGGGAAGAACACTTGCAACTCACCACCCGCAGCACCTTGTTTGAGCAAATGTATCCTCAGGCACATCTGCCCAACGAAGGCGCCGTATCCAGAACTTTAGCCAAAGATGTCGGGGCAGATGCCTGGATAAAAATTGAATTTAACCCGGCAAAGGAAGACAACAGCCATTATTAACTTTCCTGCTTATAACTCTACAAAAAAGGCACTTCTTGCGAAGTGCCTTTTTATACTATTTTTAATTTATCCAGCCGTTACCACAATACTTTTCCATTTACCCCGCAAAAACCGCCACATCATCAGCACCGCCGTGATGCCCGCATAAAAGGTAAGCCAACTCCACACCCAAAAAACGGACAAATGCAACTTGTACACGATAAACCAAGTACCCGGTACAAGTAGCCCCCACGCACAGAAAAGCATTACGTACATATAGAATTTGGTATCCCCTGCCCCGCGGATTGCTTCGCCGAAAATCAAGTAAGTAGCATCACAAATTACAAAGAAACTAACCAGTTTCATCAAGGGGTAAGTCTTTTGGGCAATCAAAGCGGCATCGGGGCTGCCCGCCGGGATAAACAGCCCTACCAAAATCGGCGCACCAAAGAAGAATAATACCCCGACAGATAAAGCATACGCATAACCGATTTTACACGCATTTTTTACCACTTTTACGCTCAAATCAGGCCGTCTTAATCCCTGGTACTTACTGACCAAAATTTGAATCCCGATTCCCAAACCCAAAATTACCATAAACACCACAGGTTGCATGGACATAACGATGTTGCTGGCTTGAAGGGAAAGGGTATCTATGCTCCCCACCATAAATGTAAACAATGTAAAAGACACCACATCCATCAAAAAACCGAAGCCGTTGGGAAGCCCAAAACGAAGAAGTCGCGAAAAAATAGGCTTATAAAAACCGGCCAGTTTAGCCACTTTGTATTCTTTTCGAAGTTTACCCGAAAAAATAAGCGTGGCAAACATAATCGTTGTCATAACCATACTGATTACCGTGGCCCAGGCCGCCCCGGCGATACCCATTTCGGGGAAACCCAGTTTCCCGAAAATCATTACATAGTCAAGCCCCATGTTTATCAAATTTCCGAATACAGCGGCCCACATAGGAACTTTCGTTCGTCCCCGCCCGCTGAAAAAGGCTCCCAAAGCATTATTTACAACCGCTACCCCGCCAAAGATATTCAAAATGGAAAAGTATTTTATTTCCAACGCTCGGACGGAAGATTCATGCCCGAAAGCACCGATAAGCGCATTACCCGCCGGGGTTAATACGGCAAGGAGTAGGGCCGATACCCCCGCCAAAAAGACCCCCTGCCATAAGGAAACCGTTACGGAAGCATATTTTTTTTGTGCATAATACTGGGAAATAAAAACGCTGGTATAACTGGCAAGACCCATAAACATGGAGGCAAAAGTCATGGCGAGCGCTCCTGCCGGTACGCAAGCCGCCAAAGCCTCGTGCGAATGCCAAGCCAAAAACATTCTATCCACAAATTGCATCACCACTTGGGCACCCATGGTAATAATCAGCGGATAAGATAAAAACCACAGTTCACGCAACGAAGCCTGCGGGTATTTTGCTTTCGTCATTTTTATTTCCTGTGCAAACAAAAACCACCGGAGCAAATGCCCCGGTGGTTAAAAACCCTAAAAATTAAAGTTTTACTACTTTAACGGCTTTCGGGCCTTTTTCGGATTCTACGACTTCGAATTCCACTTCTTGACCTTCGGCCAAGGTTTTGAAACCGTCGCCTTGAATTTCTTGATAGTGAACAAAGAGATCTTTAGAACCATCTTCGGGGGTTACGAAACCGTAACCTTTTTGGTCGTTAAACCATTTTACTTTTCCTTTAGGCATTTTACAAATACTTCCTTTTTCTAATAATCAGGTGCTTAAACTTAATAAGTACCTATAGTTATTATACAATAAATAACTCCAAATAACACAAATGTTTTGAAAAATTTTTACGCTTTTTTTCAGGGAAAAAACTATAATACTTTTATGCAAATTATCGAGGCTATTGCTAACTTTTCCGAAGGGAAAAATCTACCGCTTGTTTCACAAATCGCAAAAGAAGCGGTGGCAGGGTCTCGTGCCCGAATTTTGCATTTGGATTCCAACCCCGATGCCAACCGCACCGTCCTTACTTTAGCAGGCGAACCCGAAGAAGTAGTTAAAGCCTGTTTGGCTCTTTTTGCTTCTTGCCAAAAACATTTGGATATGCGCACGCAACACGGCGCCCACCCGCGCCTGGGCTCGGTAGATGTATGCCCGCTTGTTCCCATAACAAATATAACGCTTGAAGAAACGGCCCTTTGGGCAGATATGTTGGCGCGCCAAGTAGGCTCAAAACTGAATATTCCCGTTTATCTGTACGAAAAAAATGCCTCTTCCCCTTTGCGCAAAAACCTGGCCTTTATCCGCCAAGGCGAATACGAAAGTTTACCTGCTAAACTCCCGGCCCTTCCCCCCGACTACGGCCCCGCCGTTTATTCCCTGGAAATTTCCCGCACGGGCGCAAGTGTTATCGGGGCGCGTAATTTTTTGATTGCGTTTAATATATCCTTAAACACACAAGAAGTATCCCTCGCCAAAGAAATAGCAGCCGTCCTGCGCGAAAAAAACGGAGGCCTGCCTGCCGTAAAAGCCATCGGCTGGCTAATGCCCGAATACCACGCGGCACAAGTATCTTTTAATTTAACCGATTTTCGAACCACGGGCCTTGCCCAAGTGTGGCAAGCCTGCTCGTTAGAAGCACGCAAACGCGGGTTGACTGCAACCGCCGGTGAACTGATTGGCCTAGCTCCGCGAGAGGCTTTTTTGCAAGCCGGGAAATTTTACGCCCCGCAGGAAACCGATTCTTCCCGCCTTATCCGCCTGGCTGTAGAAAAGTTAAGTCTAAATAAAATTCGCCCCTTTGTGGCCGAGGAGCGAATTTTGGAAAATAAACTAAGCAAACTTTTATAACCGAGAGGCCAAGTCCACATATTTTTCGGCGGGTATTTGTTCCGCACGCACGGTAAGCGGTAAGCGCAGAAATTCCAAAGCCGCCGTTATTTTTTCTTTTTCATAGCCGCAAAGAGACAAAGAATTAAACACCGTCTTGCGTTTATGTGCGAACGCGGAAAGTACTGCTTTGCGAAAGTTCTGCCAACTTTGCGTTGTGGGAAACGGCGTTTCTTTTTTCTTTTCAAACGCCAGCACCATACTTTCTACTTTCGGCGGAGGATTAAAGCAACCTTTTCCCACTTTGCAAATAGGATTCACCCAGGCGCGCAGTTGGCTGAAAATACTTAACGGGCCGTAAAATTCTTCTCCCGCCTTGGCGCGTATGCGTTGGGCTTGTTCTTTTTGGAACATAAAAACCGCCGTTTCAAAATAAGGGTAACCAAGCACTTTATCCAAAATATCCGCGGCATCAATATAGGGCAAATTGCTGACAAACTCCGTCGGCACTTGTGGCAGAGAAGCCAAATCAAACGCTAAAAAGTTCCCTTGCACGATTTTTATTTCCGCGTCCTTCGGCAAATGGTCTTTTAGATAAGCCACCATTTCCGGGTCGATTTCTACCAAGGTAAAACCTTTTTGGCCGCGCTCGATAAGGCGCGCGGTTAAAGCCCCCTTTCCCGGGCCGATTTCCACCAAATTTTGGCGTTTTAGAATCAAGGCCGCATCAATAATTTGAGCAATTACGCTTTCGCTGATTAAAAAATGTTGTCCGTATTTTTGCATAAGTTAATCTTCCAAAATTTTTAGATTTCTTTTTGCCGTCTTATTATTCGGGTTAACTGCCAAGGCTTTTTTATAAGATTCCGCCGCCGAAGCATCGTCCCCGTTTACCACAAAAGCCGTTCCCAAACCCACTAAAGGCAAGGCATCGGCAGGGTAGGAAAGAGAGGCTTTTTCAAAGGCTGCTTGAGCGCCGTATCCGTCTCCGCTCGCCAAAGAGGCCAAGCCTTCCAAGAGCAGGCATGTGTTCCCTTTTTTGCAAGCGGACAAATTTTCCGCCAATTCTTCTTGTGCTTCTTGTACAAACTTAATCCAAGTCCGCCCCATCACCCACAAGCCCATATCGTTGCCTACAATGCGCGGGTCGTACACGGCTTTGGGGGCAGTGGTGGTGTGTTGGGTAAGAGCGGACGGAGAGGCATAATCCGGCGTGCGCCCTTGCATGGATAAATTTACCTGATATTTCCCGGCACTTTGCTGTAATGCTTGGCGGATACCCTGCGCAAAATTTTCCGCTTGTTCCGCGCGGGTATTTCTATCCCCTGCCGGCAAGGTGAACATACGCTTAAAAGCCATTTTGTTTTCCCCCGTATTATCCAAGGGATCTGCCGCACGCATTTTTTCGTAGGCTTGTTCAAACCTGCTTTGCGGAGTAGTAGCGTTTTGCGGTTGGGCAACAGGCTCGTATTCCAACGAAACTTCCACCTGAATCGGTTTAGAAGGAGATACCTTTAGCAAACTTTCCTTAAATTTTTCAATTTGGTTTTCAAAAGCCTGAGCCGTCCGTCCGCTGGCGCGGTACACGGCATTTAAGGCTAGGCCCTCCTCCTTAAAACGGGAAACGGAAAAGGCTTCCTCTATCACTTCCCGCGCGGTATTTTCCCGGCCGTTACGCACGAGTAAAAAAGCATAGCGCAGGCGTGCCACATAATCGCCGGGTTTGGTGCGGACGGCTTTTTTGTAGTACTTAAGGGCTTCGTCCGTTTGGCCCATTTTCTCGTACAAAGCACCTAAACTGAGTTGTGCATCTTCGTATGCGGGAAACAGGCGCAAGGCCTTTCTAAAGGCTTTTTCGGCCTGGGCATCACGCCCCAATGATTCATAGAGCGTACCCAACTGATAATGATACAACGGCTCGCGCGGAGCCAGTTCCGTAGCGCGGCGGAAATGTTCCAGGGCCTTTTCGCGGTTGTGTTGAACGGCATAAGTAGAACCTAAATTCATTTGGGTATCGGCTTTATTGGGGTCTAAACGGTTAGCCTTCAAAAAGTAGTCCTGCGCCAAGGGGACATCGCCCTTCCAACCGGCGGCAATGCCCAACAGTTGGTAAGCCATGGGGTTGTGCGGGTCGTGGCGGAGGGCTTCCTTGTATTCGCTAATAGCATCGTCCACTTTGCCCGCCCAATAAAGAGAGGCCCCCAAAAGCAAATACCCTAGCGGGTCTTTGGTGTTTTTAACAATGGCCTTGGCAAAACTGTTGGACGCTTCCTGGTAGCGGGCTTGGGACATTTCACCCATACCTCGGCGGATATCGGTGCGGGCTTGGTCGCGCATGATTTGGTCCCACACGGTTTGGGAATAGTCGGTTTTAAGTTCTTGTTTACCGAAGGAAAACGGAAAAAATGCATGTACGCGGCACACTCCCCCCAAAAGGAAAAGCGTTACGAATAAAAGCCTCAAAATGCGCCGTGTTTCCATAGTTATATGATAGAAAAAAGCAACGGCCCTCGCAAACGGGAAATAAGGTTAGTAGAAAAGCCCGATGCGGGCTAAAGAAAAACACCTTGCAACTTTTACAAACAAAAACCCCCGGGCTTCCCCGGGGGTATGTTTCAAACATTTGTTACGACTTCTGAGGAACTGCATTGTCTCCGCTATTCAATTGCGAAGTACTCGCTTTTTGAGCAGCACCGGATCCGGCGGCACCATAGGGCTTATAGTCTAACCCGTCTTTACAGGCACCCTGCACGTAATCCAGTACATGTTGTACATTTAAAGATCTACCCGCCAAGTTTTCGCAATCATCAACTAACAAGGTTTTGCTGAGCGCAGTATACTGTTTTCTGCAAGCACCTTGTCCGCTCTTGCCACTACAATTCTCCGTAATGTCCAGTGCCAAGGCTTTAAGCGGATATCTTTCCATGGCCGCAGAAAGAGAGTCCTTATATCTCTGGTATGCCAATCCATCAGAACCGTTCCAGAAGTAATTGTTATGATGGTACTTTCTTTCTCCTCTTAACTGTGGAGTAGCCTGGCAAGAACTTTCCTGAACAGCCATGAAACGCTTATCACATTCGTCCTTACCGTCAATCATTTGAGCAGGGTACAAGGCCGCTTCCGGTTGGATATAGGCCAAGAAGGCACCCAATTCATTGTGATAAGGTTTTCCGTCGGCACGTTTCACCTCGTTCTTTAAATGAGGATCCAACGAAGTTAATACCATGGCACGGCCCAAGGCACATACGGCAGCACCGTTCACAGTGCTAACCCCTACGGATTGAGCGATGTTAAGTGCGTCCACTAACTCCCCGGAGGTTACTTTTTCTCCAACTTCGGCCAATTGAGGTTTGTTTTCCTGTTGGGCTTTAGCATTATATTTCGTTACGACATCTTTAACGAAGGCCGTAGCAGAAGGAGAGTCTGCGTATCGCCCACCGGCATCCCCTCCACATTTTTGGGGAACATTTTCCACAACAGTCAACAGTTTGGCACCTTCAAAGGCATCCGGGGTACCACCATTAGCCGCCGGCTTTCTGCTAAAGGCGTCCTGGGGAACCCAAGAGAAATACTTGGCCAAATACGCCTTTTCAGGAGTCGGCTCTTTTCCACCGCCACCTTTGTTTTCCGGAACGCATTTTCCGTCTACGTATTTATAGCCGGTAGGGTGTTTCTCTAGACAGCATTCCTCACTGGTATCAGGGCCATTCGGACATTTGTTTTCCTCTACCGAGTAGGACAACGTAGTATTATCGTTGTACACACAGGTAGCAGTGCTGACCGGAATACCGGGCAAGCTTTGCCCTTTAGCAGGGGCGGAGGTTGCATTTCCATTGGCGTCATACTTAATATCATAGGAAGTTCCGCTATGGCAACCGCCTTGGTTGACGCTATCGCCGTCCACATCTACGCTATTGCACTGACGAATCGTCCAGTTGATAACCAAGCGTTTTCCTTTAATGCTTTCAGGAATTCTATCCGCTATCACTTGGAATCCTGTGGCATTGCCTGCACTATCAGCGATCCGCTTTCTTTGATTCTTCCCTAATTTTCTATCTGCATACGGTTCATGGTCAAAAGGTCTCACATCATAGTGGCGAACCACATACACTTGGCCTTTTTCACCGGTATTCTGGGTGCTGGAGACATTGCTAAAGGCTTCGTCCTCACCCTGTACGCTGTAAGTAATGACAAACTTGCTCTTCATTTTGTCATATGCTTTTTGGTCTGCCATACCATTAGCAAACAGTACATGCGCATAAGGAATGCCTTTTTCGTCCGTTGCACCGTCTTGCGCACCGACATTGGCATAGTAGTCGCACGAAATTCTCGCTAACGGGTAGTTACAACGCGCACCTAAAATCCAGCCTTTTCCTTTTTTGCCTTTCTTGGAAGAGAAGGATAACTGCATTTCCTTCGTTTCCGGAGTAGCACCATAGTTTTGGTTATAGTCCGCATAACTATCGGTAATAACAGCTCTGCCTTTTCTCAATTTCTCCAAGAAAGTACCATAGGTCATGTATTTTGTGCCCTTCTCGGTAGTAGCTAACCAACTGTTGATTTCGGTTTCACTAAAACCGTCATTATCATCAGCTTGAATCGAGGTATCAACCGTTTCATTGTCGGAGGAATCTTTAACCGTGGCTTGTTGAACCTCAGTCTTTTTAACTTTTCTGGTCTTAATAGCAACACTTTCCACAAACAGAGGCACAAAACCCGATCTGTTAACCGCATTAAGGTTCAGTTCTCCGCCTTCCTTAAACAAACCGATAACAAGTTTGTCGCGTTGTTGCTCCGGTTGCAAGTGTCCGCTATAGTAGGTAGCAATATCCTTGGTAGGCACACCCACCACATAGGTAAAAATGCGGCGTTTTTTGGCTTTACTAGCGCTATAGACCGCTTTATAATGGCCGTCCATCATTACACGGGCGCAGTCATCTGCTTCCGTAATGCTACCGTTTTCTTTGCCAAACCACTTAGTTGCCAATTTGGCCCCCAAACCATTGCTCAAGCAGTCAATGCGTTGGGAAACAAATCCCATATTGGCTCCGGCCACATTACCACCCTCCCACGGGTCTTTAATACCTTCTTCAACTTTATATTTGAAGAACGCACGGCAGTCATCTTTGCTAAACGGAACTTCCGGATGCTGAACTTTCCATTTTTCTTTATTTAAGCCGGCACATTCATCTTCATCGCCGGAACCGGCCACAGCACCAAACATGTTACCCATAGACCAGTCGTCCGTACCCGTCATCAAACAAGAGAGGAACGGATCCAAAAAGTTTTGGGCAAGTTTCACGCCGAAATCAATCCAACCCCATTTATGGTTGAATTTTTTCTCCCATTCCATTTGGGAGCGGCGTTTCATCATGTCCCACCACCAGGGTTCTTTGCCGTTGAAGGCAAAGTTGCGTTCCAAGTTGCCGTTTCCGCCACCGGGGCCGCCTAAATCGCCACCGGCGATGCCGCCGATTTTGCCCGGTTCAATGGGCTTAAATTGGGCATCGGCCAAGGCTTGCAGGGCATTAGCTTTAGACATGGCATCTTTAGAACGACGCGCTTGTTCCGCGGCATTTTGCCCGAAATACGAGCGGGAAGGTTTGCCAGCAGCTGTCAAGGGTTGCAAAGAAACCGGTTTAGGGCTGCTTTTCGGGGTTTCGGCTTTCACGCGTTTGGCCGCAGATTTCAAACCACCGCCCCACATACCTACACCCAACTTACCGCCGCCACGGCCGGTCAACCCGGCAGAAGAAAGCTTGCCGATTTTGGTTGCCGCACGCTTGAAAGAGGCACGCGTTTGAGCCGGAGCATTGCGTTTATAGATGTTGGTCGTGTTTCTTTCTTCCGTGGTGTCGGAATAAGAGCGATCTTCCAAACCGCTGCGGTCAAAAGAAGCCATGGAATCGTAAGATTCCGGTTCTTCCACCCCGCCGAACCCTTTGATTAAACTCAACGGGTCGCGGCCGGCCAACTGGGCGATTTGCCCTTCCGGATCCCCACCTACCGTATCAAAACCGTAGCGTTCGGGGTCGAAAGCGCTATCCTCCACCGAAGGGGCGACAATTTGTTCTTCGCTTACTTGGCCGCTATACTTATACAAAAACGGCAACAAAAGCAAGGCAATAAGAGCGGCAATGATAAACGGCGCATCGCGTTTGGTTCTTTCGAACAGCGTGCGTTTCGGCTTGCCGTCGCTCCCTACTTTGGAGGAAATACGATTAGCAAAAGATTTAGAACCGGGTTGTTTACTGTTCTTAATCTTATCGCTAAAGGTAAAACTATCCTTCTTTTTTTCCTCTGGCATAAGTGCCTCCTATTTAACTTAAAACGACTTGTTTGCGGGGATTTTTCGGGCCCCTGTGGAAATTCCTCTCGTCGAGAAACTTTCCGTTTTTTACTGCTTTATCATAATAAAGAAACCGTTGTTCGAAGATGGTCCCCCACTTCGTGACAACTTTCTTTACAATACGTCCTTACATTTATTATAGCATTAAATATGAATTTTTCAAGGGGTATTTTGAAAAATTTTACAGCAAAAAGATATTGGAGTTTGCCCAGTCTTCCTCCGGGAAGAATCCGCTACCTTTTTCAAAACTGTTTTCCACCAAATCTTTAATGTTTTTCCCATATTCGTCGGTTACATGCTGGTCACCCGTTTTGCGCTCTGCCATACACTTATCCATTGCCGCCGGATCTTCTATAGAGGAGCACTCTTTGGCGGCGTCTAAGCAATAGGACGAATAAGTATCGTACGCATCGGTTAGTTTAACAGTTGTACAGGCTTCGCCCTGTTGTTTTATTTTTACTCCGCAGTAAGTATCCAGTTGGCCGTAATCTTCTACAATCAACTTACATTGTTCTTGGATATTGCCCAAAGAATTGGTAAAACTACTGCCCGACACTTCATCACAGTTTTTCGGGAAAGAGCCCGGCAAGTTGTTGATATTGGTACGGGCGGCTTTTAATGTATCATCGATACGGGCCCCGGAAGTTTTGGTGGCATCTTCGCATAATTTCTCGTTTTCAATACGGAGTTTAACATTTTCTATATCCGAAACGACGGCATCTTTATCAATCCCCACCCCCGAAAAGCCGGAAGAATCAAATACGGACTTAGGCATTTCCGCCCCGCTAAATCCGGCGGACGCCAATGTTTTCTTTAACGGAATGATATTTGTACGCCGCGCGGCATTACCCATAAAATAGGCATAGTACATATCTTTGTAAGCCCGAGATTTACCCACTTCCATCGAATCGGGCAAGCGCGCCAAGGTGGTGCCCATATCCAAATTTTTGGTAAGAGATTCCACATCTACATCTTTGCGTTTGGCTTTTTCCACCATTTTCATAAACCAATCGTCTTCCCCCGCGCCTGCAATGTTGGTATTGGCAATTTTTTTAAGAGTAGCAGAGCTGTTGAATCCGTCTTTGGGGTCGCGCGTCACCGCAGAGGCATCTTCCCCGAAAAATACTTCGCTCGGGCGTGTATCGTTTGCCTCGGTACCCGCGGAAACATTACTTTTAGTGATATTTACTTTGGAAGATTGAAGGCCGTCTTCATCACCCGGTACATAATGCACCCCGGTCACTTTGTCCACGCGTTTGCCGCGGCGGGCGAGGGAAGAATTAACGGCTTGAATATTGATTAAACGGTTTTCCGGCCCTCCTACGCGCGCGCCATTTTGGGCAGCAGCCCCGGAACTGAAAACGGATACTTCGTCCGGGTCGATAGCATCCGGGGTAACTTGTTTGGAATGATCATGCCAAGAAAGAAGCGCCCGCAACAAAGACATTTCCTTGGCCTCATCGGGAGAGTACCCCATAGCATAAGCCAAGTTTCGTAAAAGCGGAATAGAACCCACCGGGATAACTGCTCCCGTCAAAAAAAGGAGTAAACAAAGCACCAGCACAATCCACCCCTTTTTAGAACGGAAAGGGGCTCTTAATTGTTCCCAAACACTCGGCTCTGCCACAGGGGCAGGCTGGGGTTGGGAAGTGGGAGTAATGGGTAATTTATCGGGCATATAAGGTTATTGTAGCACAACTAAAGACGGAAAACACAAAGGTTTTAGATTTTAGAAAAAAGGGGTGCCTTGTACAGGCACCCCGATTAAACTGTTTTTATCAGTTATTTCTTAGCGGCGCTTTCTTCGCCGGCACCGGACATGCCTTTCGTCACTTCATTGGTAAGAATAGTTCCGCCTGCCATCATACCAACTTTCTTTGCACCTCCGGCAGCCAGTTTGAAGAAGCCGTCCAAGGCAATCTTTCCGTCTTTCCCAGGCATCGCACAAGTAAAGGCTTTTGCCAAAGTGTAAGCCATAGCTGCATATGCTGCCCCAGACACTACATATGAGGCCACCGTTATGAAAGTAGATTGATATTCTTTCGTGTAGTTAGCGGCTTTGGCAATCAACAAACTAGCCAAAACAACTACACCCGCCACTAATAAACAACCGGCAATAATCATGGCTATGCCACCGAAACCCATTATTCTGCGTCCGTTAGCAATAAGCAAGAAGGCACTGGGAATTACCGCCAAAGTAGCCGCGATCAACCCCAAGAACATCCAAGTTAAGGTTTTGCGATCTTTGGCTTGTTTTTTAGCCTTTTCATCTTGTTTTTGGGCCCAATCGCCAACGGCTTTCAATTTGCGTTTATTGTCGTTAGCCAAATCGGAAGAAGAAGGCGTTTCCATTTCGCTTGCTTCTTCTACGTCAATCCCAGCGGATTTCGTATAACTGGCCAAAAGTGCACGGGAGCCTTCGTTGGCGGAGCGATGTGCATTGCTTGCGGCATCCGCAGAGCGTTTGGCAATATCTTTGAGTTCGTTTTTTTCTCTATTAGAACGAGTACCGTTTCCCACCGTTCCGTTACGGCTACCCGCAATGAAGGTAGAACCGGAAGAGGAAGAAGAACCTCCTAACCCCATAGCGGAAGAGCCGGACGGCATGGCCCCGGAAAATTGATATCCGCTACCACCGGAACTTCTGGTAGGAGAAGGAGTACCCGCCCCCCCGGAACGAGAGCCGGAAGCATTGGAAGCCGTATTGAACACATTGCCGGAAGTTCCGCCCGAGGCATTACTGCGAGCCATAGGAGCAGCAGCCAGTTGCGGGCGATCGGCCGCTTCGGAGGGAGCCGAAGCAGGAGCAGGAGCAGGAGCCGCCGCTGTGTAAACACCGCCTGCATTATTTCCGTTTCCGCCGGAAGCCCCGGAAGCGCGAGTACCGGAAAAGGACACATCCACATCTTTATCCTGCCCGAAACCCTCGGTGGAGTTAAATTGTGCCGCATTTCCAATGGAATAAGCCAAATTGGCTTCCGCATCGTCCGCGGTGGAAGCACCAAAGTCGGCATAACCTTCGCGGGCGGCAATTTCTTCGGCCGTGGCTAAATTTTCCCCACCGCCTACATTGATAGAAGTTAGCATACCGCCGCGTTGTTGTAACCCGTCATACTGATACTGGCTGGAAATGCCGGAAAGGGAACGGGCGGCCAACCGCTCTTCTGCCATTTTAGATGCGGTGTTGTGCATAAGGGTAGTAGCCCCGATGCCCACTACGGCGGAAACAACCATCAATTGGCCGGAGCCCATGACGATCTTTCCCGCTTTACTGGTTAGCAAATTAAACCATTTCATATTTTTTCTCCCATTTATTGAAACGCATCTACCGCGTTTTGTGTACGATGTTGCTGTTTGGCTTGTTCCTGCGCATACTGATACGCGGCTTGCCGACGGGCACGCTCTTCTTTTTGCATTTGTTCTTGTTGAACGGCTTGCAAGCGTTGGTTAATTACTTCTCCTTCGTGGAAAATGGTTATTCCCCACGCTACCCACGCCAAGAACAGCCCTATCGCAATTATTCTGGGTATCGCATTTCTACGATTCCAAGGATAAATAATTAAGTTTCCGATTTGCATAGATTATCCTTAGTCGATAGCTCCGCCTACTCCACCGACTACGGCACCGGTACCGGCACCGGCCGCCGTAGCAGCAAGTGCCGCCGATTTTGCAGCTGCCGCACCAGCGGCAGCGGCTTCCGCAGTTGCACCTGTCGCCGCACCTTTCGCAAAAATTGTTGTTTTTTCACCAAGACCAAGAATCTTATCCATCTGCTTGATAATCCAATCAGAAACCTTTTTGATAAAAGATATTCCTACCCCGGCAGCCAAAATAGGCAATAAAATGGTAATCGCCGCAGGCCAACCCTTGAAACCATAATCGTCGAATTCCTTAAAGAATTTCATACACTTCACAAAACCAACTACGATTACGGCCAAGGCGGCAACAGCCATAGCAGCAGCGGCAATCCAACCCCAAGGAGCAGGGAGTCTCTTTAAATACGGAATGGCAATCATAGCCGCAATGGCAATGGCCACCGCACCCCAGAACCAACCTTTCAACTCATTTAATTTCTGTTGACGTTTTTCTTCATACGCATCGCGTGCATCGGCCCAGTCTTTAATACCACGCAGATTGGTTTCATATTCGTTATTAACATCGGTAGAGCCTTGCCCTTGGCCGGTGGTCACATTTTCGCCGGTAATACGCATACCGCCGGAAATTTTGGTACTTGCCAAGAAAGCGCGCGCTCCTTCGTTCGCCGAGCGGTGTTTGTTAGCGGCCGCATCGGCAGAGCGTTTGCGAATAAACTTCAGTTCGTTTGCTTCTTTAGAGGTACGAGCATTGGCTACGGAAGCGTCCCAAGAGCCGGAGAACCCTTCCGTGTTACCGAAATTAGACTGCGAACGCATACGCATACCGTCGTGGATAGAAGCCATTTGGCCTTGAAATTGCTTCATCACATCAGCCGCCTGACCGGGAGTAACATTGGAAGCTTTGTCAGAGCCGGACTTGCCGCTATCCTGCACTACAAAAGAGGAATTAAACGAATTTCCGCCACCGTTACCACCCGTGGCCGCTCCTTTGCTCCAATTCTTTTGCGCAGAAGCCAAAGCAGGCGCCCCTGCGGGTGCCCCTTGCTGTGCTGGGGCTGCACCTGCCGCCGCCCCTTGAACACCTTGGGTAATGTTAGAAATGTTAGACATCATATCCCCCATCATGCCCATGGGGTTATTCTGCAGTTCGGCTTCGTTCCCGGCGTTGGCGTTCATACCCAACCCTTCCGATGCACCCATTTGATAGGCGCGAGGGTCACTGGGAGCGACAATATCCTCCGCCACCTCACCTTCCGGAGCGGTTTGGGTTAAACGATCCAAGCGGTTGATTTGCGCGGAAGAAATACGCATGGAAGACGCAACCTCTCCGCTACCATACCCATCCATAGAGTACCCGCCGGAGCCGTAAGAACCGGCACTGCCACCGGCAACATACACCACTTCGCCGGGGTCGTACTCACCCGCCGGATTAAACGAAGTGTTATCCGCGGGAGAGTCCAAAAACTGCAGGGCAGCAACCCCTGCCACACCGACAACCGTGGTCATCCCCACCGCTTTTAGTACGGTGGAGGTGGCCATTCCGGCCCGGCTGGTTATCCACTTAAAGATATTCATAAATTCCCTCCTAAAAAATTAAAGTTTAGCTCGATTCAAACAAGCCTGTCTTTGGTTATTATTGTAGACATAACATCCTCTAACTGCTTCTTGATCATATTGATTGGTTTTATACTTTGGATCTAGCGAATTATAAAATTCATTTTTTCTTTCTTCCATCCATTGGTCTGTTTCAGGATCAGTAGAATTGTAACTACTGCGAAAGCCACCATATGAAGCACGTGCGGCGTCACCTGCTGCAAACATTTCCTGAGATTGTGGCAAATTCGTATTAGTCTTCAAGTGATCTCTATATCCAGAACGGAAGGCCTTTTGTTGCCTTCGCAAATCTCTTTGAGAAGGTTGCGCCGGTTGTTCCGAGGCCGGGGCTTCCGCTGAGGTAGTGGCCGGGGTAGCACCGCCATTATTGCCTCCTGCATCACCCGTTTGCACAGAAGGGGTGCTCGTACTTCCGGGATTAGAAGAAGTACCCATTTTCTTATTAGTAAAAACTGTACCGACAGATTGACCGCCTGCCAAATCAGCTTCCCCAATCCCTAAATTACTAAGATAAGACTGTTGATCGGGCGTTAGTTTGCTCCAATCCGTTGCGCCCCATAACTCGTCGGCGAATTGATTGGCTTGTTGTTTCATGGCAGAATTGGCAGCGATTGCACCTTTCGCGGCATCTATACCGGTGTTTATTAAGTTACCAAGGGCGTTCATACCCAAGTTAATAAGACCACTTAAAAGTTGTTGCAACAAGGGATCCATGGCTTCTTCCTTAAACTCGTCTTTAGCATCTTTAGCGGCATTAGCAGCATCTTTCACAGCATCAGCAATTCCTTTAAAATCGGAGGAAAAATCGCCGTTCGGGTCGATGGCTAACCCTTGTGCTTTGCTTAAATCAATGCCGTTATCCGTAAACGCTTCGCTCCCTTCAATATGCCCCCCCATAAGCGCGCGTTTGGCATTGGCGGCCTTGCCGTCCCGCAAGCCTGCGGCCGCACGGCTGGTTTGGGCAAATTGAGCCAAAGCACGGCGGGCATCTTTGTTTTTCAGTTGAGCCATGGGCGTTTCGGTACCTTTGTCTTGGCTTTTGAAGGTGGAAAAGTCCCCGCGAGGGGCACCCCAAGTGGCATTTACACCACCGCCGCCCGCACGGCCCATACTGGCCGAACCTAATTGACCGATTTCGGTAGGAGCCCCGCTCCCGCCGCCACGGCCGCTATAACCGCCACCCGAATAACCGCCGCGGGAATATCCCCCGTCAGAGGAATAACTTTCCTCACTTTGGCCGGAAGATTCCGTTTCTGCTTTGGCGGCATCTTCTTCCTGGCGGGCTTCTTTTTCCGCCGCGGAGTAGAGCAGGGTGGAGTTATTGTCCTTCATATCCGGGTATTTGGAAGCAAGCAGATATTCTTCCGCTTCGTCGTTCAAAAACGGCATTTGCGCCAAATCGTACCCGCGCGTGTTGAAATCTTCAAAAGAGGCTTCATCAGCTTTGCCCATAAAGGAAGCCAGCGTGATAAGCGCAATAAAACAAACCAACACAATGGCACCCCAGGTGTAGGCTTGCTTTTTATCCATTTTGTTCAGTTTTTGGAATACATTTCCCGGTTTCAATTTGAACATAAAAACCTCGTTTACATAATAATAAAAACTACCCTTGTTGACCGTACCCGGGGGGTACCTCAAACACAGAGTTTAGTTGCTTTCTATTTTAGTATAGGCAGAAAAAAGGATTTTGTCAAGGGAAAACAGAAAAAAGATGAAAAAAGACCACCGCTGGGCGGTGGTCTTATAAAGAGCCTTTTTATTTGCCTTCGGGGCGTTGATAAGGTGCCGGGCGCTCGTTTTTACCTATATAGCGGGTCAGTGTAATTTCTTCCCCCGACTCGCACAAGAAATTGTACCCTTTCAAGCATTTTTCATCGCGTTCGCAAACGCGGTCTTTATTATAATTACACAAAAAACGAATACGTGGCGCCTTTGTGCGGGCCGTAAGCACCATTTTCGTCCAGGTACCGGAGCGGTTAATATCCAGCTTAATTTCGCGCAAACTTAAAAATTTGCGCATACCTTCGTTATTAAAACCCAAATAATCTTCCACTTTTTTCTTGATGTCTTTTTCCAAAAAACGCCTGTCCCAGGTATCGGCGTAATAGTCGGTTTCGTGCGATTGCAATTGAAAACGACGCGCCGCATAGAACATGGCTACTTCCAATTTTTGATCCAACACCAAAAGCCCGAAAATTTTGATAATAAACAAAATGAAAATAAGAAAAACCGGAAACAAGAGCACCACTTCGGTAGTGGCTTGCCCTTTGCAACAACGGATAAAAGAAAAAAAGTTTGCTATTTTGTTCATCATGGATTTAAGGTTACGCTGTATTTAGGCAACGGATTAGGCCACACGCAGTTATTATTGTTGCGTGGGCAGGATAAAACAACCTCGTTACGGACATACGGCTTATATTTTTGTTCCAAATTAATATTAAAGTGGTTAGCCGGCAATTTATAATTTTGCTTCAGCATAATCCCGCGCGAAAGCGTGCGGAGTTTTGTGCGGGAAGACGGCGCAACATAAGCAAATTGGAAAAGCGGTTTTCCATTCCAGTCTTTGGATTCCAAAGGTAAAGAAAGCGCACCACCGTGCGCGCTGTTCGGACCGTTAGAGTCGGAAATATACACCATTATCTTGTTGAGTTCCACGGGAACCGTTTGTAAATTGATAAATTGTCTTATTTTAGAAGCACTTTGGCGTGCGCAATCAGCCCGTTTACAGTTACGCACATTTAGGTAGTACGCTTCGCGGTACATAATGGCGTTCTTACTGACTTGTTCAAACGAATAACGCTGTGCCCCGTAAATATCTCCTACCGTCAAGTAAGTTTGTAAGTAGTCTGCAATAGCCCCTGTAGCAAATTCCCCCAGGTGAGTAAAATAATAGTTTTTTACCAACTCTTCGCTGATAATCGGCAAAGGGTCGTCCCCGGAGATATTTATGTTAGGTTGCTCTTTTTGCCAATCTTTGCGGCTGGCATTTGCGTTTAGCATCGGGCCTTCATAATACTGAACGCCCCAATCGTTTGACTCCGGCGCGGGCGGAGGGTTTAGTCCGCTTTCATAATCCGGGCCGATAGCGGGCACACCGCCCCCCTTATAAAAAATATCAAACACCGATATTTGCGGAGGCATACCGTTTTCTATAGCTGTGTTTGTTGCAGTTATTTTTCTGTTCTCATAGAACTTCATTACGCGGTACGGGAGCGGCCCGTTGGTCATTGCCACGGCGTTCAAATAGGTGCTGGCGGCTGACATTTGGGAGTAGGCCGCATTATCAAGCGCAAACTGTTCACGAATTTTGGTAACGGATACTTTTACCATTTCGAACAACAAATAAATAACCAAAATAAAAATGGGCGCCAACAAAACCGAAGGCAACAAAATTTGCGCCTTGCGGTCTTTCAGTTTCCATACGGTTTTGGCTATAAAGTTGTTCATATCACTGAGTAAGCAACATTCCGACAAAAGTAAAGAAGAAACGCACGATATGCGTGTGAAACGCCGTTAAAAAGGCCGACAAAATAACCACAATAGTGGCAAGCATCAACACATATTCGATGGTCGCCTGCCCCCGTTGCGCGCGCAAGAAACGCATTGCCAGCCTTTTTAAGCGCATAAAGTTATTCTCCGTCTTCGTCCGGGATAACGGTTCCTTCCGAAGAGATAAGCCCTTTTTCGATGGCTTTTACAACCGCTTCCGTGCGGCTGCTTACACCCAGTTTATGGAAGGCACTGTTCAAGTGATTTTTAATGGTTTTTACGCTGCAATTCAGTTCTTTGGCCAGTTCTTTATTGCTAAGCCCTTTACCCAAATAATCCATCACTTTGATTTCCGTTTTGGTAAGGGTAGCTTGAGAAGGCATACCGCCATCGCCCATTTTGCGCAAACCATGCAACAATTTACCCATCAGTTGTTGCGGAATCATGAGGCCTTCCGTAGTAAAAGTTTTAATGGAGTTAACCAGTTCCGCCGCCGGTAACATTTTGGACAAATAACCGTTAGCCCCGGCTTGGATAGCATCAAGAACATGGGCTTCGTCTTCGAAACTGGAAAGCATCAGCACATTTACTTCCGGGCAAGACTGACGAATCTGCCGGGTGGCGTTAATACCGTCTATTTTCGGCAATTTAATATCCATCAACACCACATCGGGTTTCAACTTTTTGGCTTTGGCAACGGCTTCCAAGCCATCGGCGGCTTCGCCCACGACTTCCACCCATTTTTCGCCGTTTAAGATATCGCGGATACCTTCTCTAAACAGGGTTTGGTCATCGGCAATAAGTACTGTTACTTTTTTCTTTTTATTCATGGCAATACTCCCCTAGCGTTGTTAAATGTTAAGAATTGGCAACGGGCAATGTGAAATTGAACGAGGCGCCTTTTCCAAGGCCGTCGCTCTGTGCCCAAATCCGCCCGCCGTGATTGATAATAATATCTTTGGCAATGGACAACCCAAGCCCCAAGCGCCCCACGCGATCCATCGCGCCTACCTGCGTAAAGCTGGTAAACAATTGGGGTGCTTGCTCGGGGTCGATACCGTCACCGGAATCCACTACCGACACTTTAGCATTTTTCTCATCTATTTTGCTAACAACAATTTCAATCGTTCCGTTATCGGGTGTGTGGCGCACGGCGTTTTCCAAAATATTGGAAATTACCTGCCGGATACGCTTTTCATCCGCCACCACCGGCAAAGCCCCGCAACTTTCAAAGGTTACGCGGATATTGCGCTTGGCGGCTTTGGCACGGAAAATTTCCGCAGTTTTCTTCAAACTTTCGGTTAATTCAAAACGGACTTTTTCAATACGAAGTTTTCCTTTTTCGATAGCAGCCCAATCTACCAAATCTTTAATCAAATGCTCAATTTGACTGACGGACTCGTCCATAAACATCATTTTCTTTTTCTGGTCGTCGTCCGGCGTGAGTTTCTTTTTAAGCATATCAAAACTCATTTTAAGCGTCATAAGCGAATTGGACAAGTCATGCGAAACAATAGAGAAGAATTTGGATTTCATGTTATTTAAGCGGTCCAAATCTTCGTTGCGCGTTTTTAACTGGGCAACCAACTCTTTGTTGTCCTGTTCCAGGAAATACTTGTCCAACGCACGGTTAATGGTGCGTTTTAAGTAATCAAAATCTACCGGCTTAATCAAGAAATCATACACAGATTCCTGCATAGCTTCCATAATAGCGTTTAAGGAAGCATAGGCCGTAATCATGATAATTTGCGTATCTTGGTTAAAGGAACGAATTTTGCGAATCAGTTCCAAGCCCGTTTCGTCCGGCAAGTTATAATCCATCAGGATAATGCTGAAAAATTCGCTGGCGCAAATTTCCAAACATTCCGCGGCAGACCCGGCCTGATATACCCGGTAGCCTTCGATTTCCAACAAATCTACCAAAGTTTCTCGCAGGTTGTTATCGTCGTCAACCACTAAAATTTTAACTTGCTTCTCCATAGTTCGTGTCTCCGGTTTTCTTATAAATTTTTAGATAAATTTGAAAGCAGGTACCTTTTCCGAGTTCGCTTTTAATAAACAGTTTTCCTTTGTGGCGGGCAATGGCTTTCCCCACAACCGCCAAGCCCAACCCCGTACCGCGGGCCTTGGTGGTAAAGAACGGGGCGAACATTTTGCGGCGGACTTCTTCACTAAGCCCCGGGCCGGTATCCTGCACAAAAATGCAGACGGCTCTGCGTCCCACACGGGTTCCTACCGTTAAGGTTCCGCCGTTGGCCATCGCTTCCACGGCATTGGAAATTACATTTCTTAAAGCCTGTTTGATTTCTTCGGCATCGATTTTAATGCGCACCGTTTCCGATTCCAAATCCATTTTCAGGGTAATTTGACGGGAAATAGGATAGGAATTTAAGATATCACGCAAATAACTGTTTACATCAATCGTGGACAAAATAAGTTCGCGCGAACGGGCATAACCCAATACTTCGCTGATAATGCTGTTAGCCTGTTTAATCTCGGCTTCGATAATACCGAATTGCTTGGCCAATTTCGGATCCGGCGAAGTAACCAGCATTTTAATTAAGCGTGTAGCATTACTGATTACCGCCAACGGATTGCGAATTTCGTGGCTGATAATAGAGGCCATTTGCCCGATAGCCGCCAGCCGTTCGGCCTTTACCAGTTCCCCGGTGGCTTGCTTTAATTCGCGGGTGCGTTCTTCCACTCTTTTTTCCAAGCGTTGATTGACTTGCGCCAGTTGGCGTTGGGCCGACAGTACTTCCTGGCGACGCACATGCAAAGCCTCTACCGTTTCCAAAAACACGGTGGCCAAATCCCCGATTTCGTTGTTGGGAATTTCTAAATCGTTTTTCGTAAACACCACATCGGCATTTTCTCTTAAGGCCAAAGCGGCGCGGCGCAAGCGTTCCAAGGGGCGCGTAATGGGCACGATTACCCAATAACTTACCCCCACTACAAAAGCCGCCATACCGATAATAATAAACAACAAATCCCACAAAGAGTGTAACGTGCTTTCCACAAAAAGTTTAGTTGCCAAATTAGCCGGCTGATCCACATACACGCGCCAACCGGGCATAGGCAAATTAGCGGTAGCAACCAAAATTTTTTCGCCGTTCTGCAGGGTGACTTCTCCGCTTAAACGGTCGCCTAATTGTTCATTTACAGCCTTTACTTTAGCGGAAAGTTCCGGTTGTTCGGAAAGGGCTAACCCGCCGGGAGCCCCGTTATAGGAAATCACTTCTCCGGTAGAAGAAGACACCACTGCGTTCATATCAAGCGGATAAGCACGGGAAAGAGATTTCCCCATTTCCGCCAAATCCATTTCCACCACCAAAACGCCTTCGATACGGGTATCTCCCAAATGTTGGCGCACCGGGAAAGCCATTAACGCAAACAGCCCCTTTTTCATGCGGTATACACGCCCCACATAATCTTTCCCTTGGAGGTAGCAGGTTTTCAAAATAGCGGGAAGATTTTCTTGATAAGTAGCTTTGCTGTCTGCCGGGGAGCCGGACGAAAAAAGTTCTTCCCCCTGCGGGTTCAAAACGGATAAATAAAAAATGGAAGAATTACGCGCACGGAGATAATCTAAATCGGTTTTATTCAAAAATTGGTGGCCGCCCAAATCGGTATGTAAATCGGTAAAAACAGAAAACAACTGGGCCATGCGGGTAATGTGTTGCTGGGCTACGGCAGACAAACGGCCGGCAACGCTCTGTTCGCGTTGCAGGATTTCGTTTTGCAAAATGCGGCTATTGGCACTCATCACATGATAGCCGACGATAAGCACCGGCACAATAGAAATGAGGCTCAACACGAAAACCGCTTTGAAAAATAAACCGCTGAATTTCTTTTTCATATTTTGCAAATGCCCTCTTAAAGAAGGGGCCATTTCAAAGTTTTTTTGATTTCAAAACTCCGCCGGAAAGCGAAATTTTGAAAATGGGGGCCGGGATACCTTCCCAGCCCCCGAAAATATCAATCTGCCGGAAGGTTAGCAACTGCCGGCCGGAACAGGGGCCGCACCTTCTTCGGTAGCATTGGGGTTTAAGAATCCAAACCCGTCAATTTCGGAAGCGGTGCCGAAGTTAAGCAACACTTTCCCTTCCCACAAGAAAGACGGGGAAGCATTGATGGAATAAGCTTTCGTATATTCCGCTTCTTTTTTCAAAAGTTCAATGCCTTCGGTATCAAATTTCTTCATGATTTTTTTGGCATTGATACCGGCTTCTTCCAGGGCTTTATCCCAACGGCTGGATTGGTAATCTTTGTTGCGGATTTCCAAGTACTTCCAGTATTTGTTCGGGTAATATTTAGCCACTAAAAGTTGGCGGATATTTTCTTCCCACTCGGCAGAACCGTGCAAACTGGAGAAACCTCTTTCGGCGGAATAGTCCACGATATAGCGAATTTTGATTTCTTTATCTTTCGGCAATTTGCCGTCTTTTTGGGCTTTAAGAACTAAATTTTCGGCCATTACCCCGTACGGGCATTGGGACATAACAAAAATTTCCATCACGCCGGGTTTGGCTTCTTTGCCGTTGTGAACCCCTTGGCGGGTTTGACGGGGAAGCGCAATAAAATCGGCGCTTTCGATAGCATAACCGGCTTGGATATGTCTTTCCAATCTGGTGCGGATATCGTCCGTCTTTTTAACCAAATAAAGAGGCAGAAAACTGTAATCCATATTGGCCAATTTCGGGTCGGCCAACGCTTCTTTGTAAGATACCTTGGTAACAGACGGTTCCCCACCCAAAAAACCGGCAATACCGGCAGTCAATTGGACATCTTCTTTACCGGCTTCGTATTCGTCCGATTCCACAATTACGAATTCCACTTTAGCCGGAGTTTGGGCTTTGGCTTTCGTGGTTTTTTTGGCAGGCGCCGCAAAAGCAGAACCCGCGAGCACACACGACACAAAAAGTGCAAGAATCTTTCTCATTAAAAATATCTCCTTATTTATCTTCCAAATCGACACGAACGCCGCGGATACCGAGGGCACAAAAAGCGTTGTAGGCCAACACAAAAAATACCGCAGACACCAAGGCAATCAAAGTGCCTTGAATAGCACGCATAATAAGCCCCATAATATAAGCGAAGGAAATGGCGGCTTCGGGGTTAAAAATTTCCACACATGCACTCAACAGCATTACCACGAATACTGCCAGCGGAAAGACAGAAAACAAGACCGTCGAAAGGTTAATTTTTTTGATTTCTATTTTCATATTTTCTCCTAAATCTCCTCAAACTCTTTTATTTTTCAGGTTCCAACACCAAAACAATACGGTTTTTACCGGCATCGTCCGGCAATTGAACGGCTTTTACCAGACATTTTACATCTTTATTCAGCACGCTTCCACGCAACACTTTGGTCGGGTTTTCCAGCGCTTCCCCTACTACTTGAATAATTTCCTGTTGCCGTCCGTCAAAAATATCCAATAGGTGGACTTTTTCTTTGCCCGGCATTTTTAACTCAAAATTGGTGTAAAGGATATTGTTGTTTTCGTCGATAACAAGCGCACGGGAGCCTTTCGGCACCGTAACGGCCAAAATGGTTTTCCACCATTTTTGTTCTTTTTCCAAGGACATGATTTCTACATTTTCCAAACTCTTAATATCCTCGCGAATCTTACCGAGTAACCCGGTAACGGCCCCCGCCACTTCACCGATTTCGTCCCGACGTTCCGGGAACGCTAAAACCAGGTTGTTAAGTGACACGGCTTCTATACTATCCTTCAAACTGCCCAGCGGACGAATAATTTTAAGCAACAAGAACAGATACAACACGCCGCCGATTAACAAAATCATAATAAACGCCCCGAAGGCATAGCGAATCATGGAGGAGTGAATCAGTTTACGGGCACTTTCACGGGAAACAGTCAGGTTTATCATACCCGCAATCACATTATCCTTCGCCAAAAGCGGAATAGCCATATCGTAGTGGTTACCGTCCCCGAAGAGCAAGGCTCTGGGCAAACGATCCTGATAGGCTTGGGAAACGGCATTGGTATCAAAACCGACGGTATTGTTATAATCTTTGGCGGTCATGCCCAAAAACTTGGTGTTTTCGTGCCAACGAACGGTAGTGTTTGCGTTCAGATAAATCAAACTTTTCACACGGTCGTCGTTACGCATAAGGCTCTTCATAATTTCCGCTTCGCGGAAAGTGGCTTCCCCGGTGGGGCGAGAGGCTAACCATTGCACCAAAGCCGGCGCACGGAAACGAACCATTTCCACCATTTCGTTTTGGAGTTTTTTATCAAAAACAAATTTGAACAGGTTGTAATAGAACAGTCCGCCAATGATAGAGGCGTACACCGTTACCAATACGAACCATAAAAACCATTTGGAAGTTAATTTCATACTGTTTCCCCTCTTATTTCATTAACTCTTCCACTTTGCGAAGACCCAAGTCGGCATCGGTATTACCCGGGTCCAATTGTTTGGCTACAATCCAGGCTTGGCGGGCACGTTCGTAATCGTCCTGGTTAAAAGCGTCTAATCCTTCAATGTATTTAGCGCGGGAAGCCGCACTGGCTTCGGCGGAAACACGGGTCATCGTGCCACCCAAAGTGGGTAAAGTTTCGTTCGTTTCCAAACCGCCTGCTACTGTTCCTGTTGTGGAACCGGGGATTGCGCCGGGGATAACCGTGCTCCCCACCATACCGGGAACATTTCCTTCTACAGTAAGAGTTTCGATCGGTTCCAATTCAGCCTCTTCGGCGGCTTTTTCGGCAGCGGCTTCGGCTTCTTTGGCTTTTTCTTCGGCTTGTTTAGCGGCTTCTTGCGCACGCTCGGCTTCTTCTTTTTTCACGCGCAAGCGATTTTCTTTGGCATTGCGGGCACGCTTGATAAGGCCGTCCATGCTGGAAGAATCAGCCCCCCATTTCTTGGCGTTAGTCCAATAAGAAATGGCTTGGTCAAAACGATTGGCATTGTAAGAGCGATTACCGGCATTATAGTAACCGGCGGCAATTTCATTTTTCAATTGCGACATATACTTCTGCACGCGCGCATCGCCGGGTTGAATTTTGGTAATTCGTTCAAATACGGCATAGGCTTCCACATATTGACCTTTATTGTAAAATTCCAAGGCTTGTTTCATGGAAGATTCTACTTCTTGTTTGCGTAATTTGTTTTCCGTTTCGGAAATTTTGGCTACCAAATCGGGGTCGTCTTTGCGCATCAAAAGTGCATTGTACCAAGCGTCCAACGCTTTTTGATAATCGCCGTCCTTGTAGGCTACTTCCCCGCGGCGGGAATATTCTTTGGCAATATCGTAATCGATTTTGCGTTTCCAGGCCTGGGCCTTGGAATTGCCGGGTTGAATCGTTAAAATTTCATTTAATTTATCGTTGGCTTCTACCAAGCGGCCGCTATCATACAGGCGAATTGTTTCTTGGAATTTGGCTTCCACTACCTGCGATTCCGAAATCGTGCCGTAAGTACCCATGTGTTGGGCCTGTTGGGCAAGCGTTTGCGCTTGTTTGAAGTTAGGATCGATGCTTAAAATGGTTTGGGCCATTTCTTGCGCGCGTTGATAATCGCCCAATTTATACAGTTGGTAGGCGTTTTCGTATACCATACGCAAGGTATAGTTTTGTATGCGTTGTTTTTCCAATTGAACGGTAGAAAGATACTGTTTCTTTTCTTCCACATCGTTCAGTGTCCCCATGGAAATTTTGCCCAAATCAAGGAGCATTCCTTCCATTTTTCCATGCTGACGAACCGGTACTTCCTTGCGGAAAGTAGCCGCCGCGCGCACCGACACGGCTGCGAGCATACAAACTAATACTAAAGTAAAATATCTTTTCATAATTTATCCTCTAAAAGCCCATACCGCCACTGACAAGGCCCATAATCATTGGCGCTAAAATTAAAATAAAAATCGTCGGGAAGATGAACATAAACATCGGGAACAACATCTTCGTAGAGGCTTGCGCGGCCAACTTTTCGGCACGGCTTAAACGGCGGGAGCGCAAGTCCGACGAGAAGTTGCGGAGCAAATCTACCAAACTGGTACCAAGTTCATCGGACTGAATAATAAGACCGACCAAAGAACGAACTTCCTGCACCCCGGTACGAGCCGAGAAACGTTCCAACGCTTCGCGACGCGAATACCCCAGTTTGATTTCATTGATTGTTTTTTCCAATTCTTCTTCCAAAATTGTTTTTTCTTTGGCAATTTTAATAATTCTTTCAAAAGCGGTTAAATAGTCCAAACCGGATTCGATAATAAGCGCGGCTAAGTCCACCGTGGTAGAAAAGTTACCCAAAATTTCCGCTTGGCGTTGCTGAATTTTGCTTTTCAAGAGAACATCGGGCACATTAAAGCACAACGGCACCAACAAAACCGGCCAAATAGACTGAAACAGAAGCATAATTGCCGCCGGAATAGCCAAGGAAGCGATAATTTTAGTGTATAAGATATCCACCGGCTGAGGATTATCCGGGCTTCCCAACTGCATATGGATTTCTTCCAAACTTTTTTCCAAATGGAAGTTCTGCAAACAGAAAACGGCCAAACGGTCCATAATCTTTTCTTCCGGTTTTAAGCGAGCAAAACTGGAAGTAGATTTGAAACGGCGAACGGCCACGTCCACAATCTCTTCTTTTTTATCTTTGGGGGCCAACAAACCGAATACGGCAACAAATACGGCAAAAATACCGATTGATAACAACAGGTTAAGCCCTAAAGTAAATGCTAAACTGTTCATACGCTATACCCGCACCTCACCCATTTTCTTCAGCACTTTCATACCGATAGCAATCCAAATGATACAGAACATAAACACAAATATCCCGATCGGGCTGGTATAGAAACCAATCATTTGGCTGGGGTTGAAGATAAACATAACAATCATCATTACAAACGGCATGATACTGACCACGATAGACTGGATTTTCTGTTGAGCCGTCATGGCTTGCAATTTTTCTTCCAGTTTACTTTCTTCGCGGATATTTTCCACCAAGCGGGAGAAAATGACGGTTAAGTTACCCCCCACCTGACGCTGAATAATAATAGCCTTGATAATATAAGCAAGCATGCGGCTGTCCACACGCTCGGAAAGGCCGTCCAATGCTTTTTCAAAAGGAGTACCCAATTGATAGTTTTTAACCACCAAACCAAATTCGTCGGAAATAGGCGGTAACATATCTCTAGAAACCATTTCAAACCCTTGCACAATATCCATACCGGAGCGCAACGAGTTGGAAAGCAAAATCAGTGAATCCATCAGTTGGGCATTGATTTTTTTACCGCGGCTCTTTTTTAAGGTATCCAGCACGGCAGCAGGCATACGGATACTGAGCACCGCCCCGCCAAATACAACCAACAAAAATACCAGCACACCGCCAAATCCGCCGGTCATCACCCCCAGGGCTAACCCCAACAGGGAAAACACGCCTATCGTACCGAATACAATATACTTTACATCAATGGTAACGAACTGGCGGTTGAAGTCTTCCGCCCAAGCCATGCTTTTTTGTTTATAGTCAGCCGTCAAACGCAAAATATCTTCGCGTTTGTTATCCAATAACGAATAGACGGCAAACCCGGCCAAAGCGGAGCCAAGGAGCGTTAAAAATAAACTAAAAGCGCGATCGGCCGGCGTGGTTTTGTAGATTTCCGGTTTGGGCGGATAAACGGGAATCGGGCTCGTTCTAAATTGAGAGAACAAGTGGTTCGCCAGCGTTACCACCGCCATAACGGACTGACGGTATTTGTTGTCTCTTACGGCCTGCGGGCTGGAAAAAGATTCAATCGTACTGAAAAATTCGTTGTTCATCATTTCCATGGTAGCCAACATACCGCGCGCACGACCGCCCAGGCTGTCTTTCATAATAACCATCTTGTTTCCGCGGGACAAGTCTTTATTCAAGCGGTCTAAAGTGGCCATCAAGTTAATGCGGTTCCCTACATATCCGCGGGAAAGTTGTTCAAGCACTACAGGTTGGTTGGGGTCTAACGACTTATCGGCACGATCCAAATACAGATAAATGTTGGAAAAGGCCTGGCGCCACAAATCAGCCTCGCTGTAGGTTCCTTCATTGGGCACATACACTACTTTGTTGGCTTCCAACTTGGGCAATTCTTCCCCAAACCACTCCGGCATGCGGATTTCTTTTTTGGAAGGGCCGCATACATTGGGCAACTGATACACTTTTTTATCTGCAGGCAACTGGACATCAAAAAATTCAGCCAAAATACGCATTTTATCCTGCGCGCATTGAATACGACGGCGGTCGTTGGAATTTAACGCACGCGCGTCCAATGTGGCAGGCACAAAAATGCCCAACATCATAAGTACCAGTACAATCAGTTGAATTTTTTTCGTCATGTAAAATCCCGTAAAAATTAAGCCTTCGGTGCAGCAGGCGGAGCCGGCGGTGTTTGCGGCGCGGCGGCAGCCTCCTGTTGGGCCGCCTTCATGCGTTTAACCGCGTTCAAATCCGGTTCGCCGTTTTCATCAAGCGGCACCGCCCCTTTGGTAAATACTTCTTCGGGTACAGGTTGGCCCTTGGCGGCGAAATCTTCAAAGAAAGTCGGCAAATTACCCGTTGGAGCAAATACCCCTTGTACTTTGCCGTTTTCATCTACACCCGTTTGTACATAACGGAATAAATCGGTAGATTGAATTTCGTTATTTTTTTGCCCGTGCATTTCGGTAATATAGGTTACCTTACGGGAACCGTCCGAGAAACGGGACAACTGCACAATCATGTTAACGGCGGAAGAAATCATTTCGCGAATAGCAAAAATCGGCAAATCGGCCCCGGTTTGCATGCACATGGCTTCCAAGCGGGACAGACCGTCACGCGGCGTGTTGGCGTGAATAGTGGTCAACGAACCCTCGTGACCGGTGTTCATGGCTTGCAACATGTCCAAGGCTTCTCCGCCGCGGCACTCCCCTACTACAATGCGGTCAGGACGCATACGCAAACAGTTTTTTACCAAATCCTGAATCGTAATGGCCCCTTTGCCTTCCACGTTCGGCGGACGGCTTTCCAAAGAAACCCAGTGCGGTTGTTGCAAACGAAGTTCCGCGGTATCTTCTACCGTGATGATACGTTCGTTATTGGAAATATAACCGGAAATAGCGTTTAAGAAAGTGGTTTTACCGGTACCGGTACCACCGCAAACAATGATGTTTTTGCGAATCTTAACGCATTTTTTGATAAATTCCATACATTCCGGGCTGATGGTACCGAAACGGTAGTAATCTTCGGGCCCGAAAGGTTTGGAGGAGAAACGACGAATCGTCAGTGTCGGGCCGGATACAGCAAGCGGCGCGATAATGGCGTTTACACGGGAACCGTCTTTCAAACGGGCGTCCACGAGCGGTACAGATTCGTCAATACGGCGGCCGAGCGGGGCCACAATACGCTTAATTACCTGTACCACTTGTTCGTTATTTCTAAATTTGTATTTGGTTAAGGTCAACTTACCTTTTTGTTCGATAAAAATTTTGTCAAAGGCGTTGACCATAATTTCGGTTACGGCCGGGTCGCGCATTAAGACTTCCAGCGGCCCTAACCCTAAAATTTCGTCCAACAATTCCGAAGTAAAGCGGGCGCGTTGGTCACGCGAAAACTGCAGGTTGGGTTGTTTTTGCAAAATATCGTCCACAATGGCGGCCACCCGTTTGCGGGTTTGTTCGCTGGCGGAACTTTCGTCGCTGATGACGATATGTTCGATTTCCAGGGTATGAACCACTTCTTTGTGGATTTTTTGTTTCAAATCGTCCCAGAAAGACATTTTGGTCTTTCCGGCTTCTTCTTCCGGCGCGCCGATATGGTCGTTGGCGGCCCCGGTCTTACCATCGTCAAACAGAACAGGGCTCCACACATCTTTGGCCGCTTGCGTAAACTCTTCGTCCGTTACGGAAGCCGTCCAATCTTTGGGAGCGGGTTTCAAATCGCGTATTTTGGCTAACACCAAGCGTAACCCTTTCACCCACTCGGATTGAGGATTAACGATAATTTCCACTTCCTTGCGATTGGAAGTGGCCATTACATTTTCGTCCCACGGCAAGAATACATCTACTTCGCGCCCTAACGAGGAATAAAAGCGTTCTACTTCTTCGTAAGGAATAGAGCCGGGCATATCATACGAGTTACAAATGACACTCACCCGATCCATGGGATAAAGTTTTTCTTTATAGTCGTTAAAAAGTTGTACGGTAGAATTTAGATGTGTACGAGTAGCGTTGGACACCCAAAACACTTTATCGGCCAAGTCAAACGCGAACGATTGCATGGCAAAAGAAGAATCGACATCCAAAAAGATATCAAAAGTTTGCGACAGACGCGACAAAATAGGAATTAAAATTTTGGGACTCAAAGAAGAAATCTGCGTATGAGTTCTTCCCAAAGGCAAAATCCCCACGCCCCATTGGGACATGGAAATTTTACCGCGGAGAAGTCCCCCCACTACGGCGATGTTGGTATTACCCAAGGTTTGCAAAATATCCACCACCGTTACGGGTTTTTTAATATCCAAATAGAAATTATGTTCTTCGCGCGCAAGCGGATCCAACGGCACGATGAGTACCGGTCTTTTTTGAATCCCGGCCCAACCGAGGGCCAAATTCAGCACAAGCGTCGTTTTTCCGGCGCCTTCCTTCGGGCCGAAAAACGCGATAATTTTTGAATCTGGTTTTTGGAGTTCGTTTTCTGCCATAATGTAAACTATTCTACGATTTCAACCGTGATGAACAGGAAGAGCGAGCGTTGTTCTTCCGTAACGTCTTTGTTTTTGAACAACAGACCGATAAGCGGAATGCGGCCTAAGAAGGGTACGCGGTCTTCGGATACGTTGCGGGCACTGCTCTTGAGCCCGCCGATTACCAACGTTTCTCCGCTGTTAAGTTCCACATGGGTTTCCAAATCGCGGTTGGTAAACGAAGGGGCCGTAGCCGTACCGATTACAACCGTTCTGGAATAGTCCACGGTGGAGACGGACAACTGTACTTGCAAATCGATAATGTTGTTGCGTTCCGGGATAATAGTGGGAAGAACGTTAAGCAAAATACCGTATTCTTCCAATTGGGAACCGACCCCCTGATTGTTTACAATTGGTATCGGGATTTTACCGCCGACCGTAATTTTAGCACTGTTACCCGAAGCGGTAACGATTTTAGGGTTGGAAAGTACTTGGGCGCGGCCTTCGGTTTCCATCAAACGAAGACGGGTCGTAACCGCGGTTTTGCGTTCAAATTCACCCAAGGATAAAATACCTTCGATGGTGGCTTCTTCGAAATCGAACAATTGGTTCCACGAGAAACCCTTTACGCTCTGCATGGTTCCGCTGATTTCCACCACATCGGCGCTGACCGCCACCAAACGCGTTTTTTTGGCCCACGCGCCGGACGGCAACAGCACGCTTAAAAGAAGTACCGCTAAAGAAACTTTTGTAATCAACTTTATGTTCATGGTTATTCCTGTGCTAATTATTGAAATAATTTTTCAAAAGTGGCAATTTCCATCAAGTAGTTGGTCACATCGCCGTGAGAACGCAAGATGACCGAAATGTCCCCTTCCGCTTGGGCAAGCGCCAAATACTGCGCATCACGCGGGGAAAGAGCCAACGACAAGGCAGAACTATCGGAATAGGCGGCAGCATCTTCCTCTTTGTTCTTCATGGCATTGGCAGTTTTGGCATCTAAGCCTTGGCCCAAATCGGAACCGACGCCCAACACTTTTACATTTTGCAGGAGGGTTACCGTCACTTTTTGGCGGGTACCGCTCTTCATTTGGGCTTCGAAGGTAAGCAGGACGTCGATGTTATCGTCCGGCTTAATCATACCGGCTGTTTCCACGGGAACTTTAATAAGAAAGCCCCTCATCTGCACCGGAATTTTGCTGGAAAGCCCCGCCTCGGGAGACAACGAGGTGATGGCATATTTAGAAATTTGGTTTCCTTTGGGGATTTGAATACGCGCTACCGCGTTTTCAATGGCACGGAAGTCCGCATCGGTGGTGTAAGTAAACGCATCTTTTTGCAAATACGCGGCCGGTACGGGCACGGGTTTTACAAAGTCGCGCTTGATGACTTCGCGTTCTTTAATATCGCGAATAGGTACAAACACCTGTTTGATGTTTTTGGACGCGTTCAATTTCTTTTCCGCGCTGCTGACAATCATTGCGTACACAACAGCAGCCGCAATGGCTACTAGTAACGGCAGTAAAACTCCTCTGTTCTTCATTTTGTCTCCTTAAGTACTACCTGCAAATTTATAATTCAAATCTATTTCGTATCGGAACTCAAATACGCTTTTTCAATCGGCATACGCGCGCTGGTTTTTACGCGTCTTATACCTTCCCGGCGGGGCTCGCTGGCCAAAATATAACTGGTACCGGGGAACATCAGTCGTACGGGATAAGTAACCGTAACGATTACATCTTCATGGCGGTGTCTTTTGTACATCGGGTCTGTTCCGGTGGTTTCCACTTTTATGCTTACCCCGATGCTTCCCGCCCGGCTGCCAAACACTTTTTGCTTGGCTTGATTTATTTTTTGACTAATTACATTTCTATCCGGTCGGCCACTGGGTTTTTTAACGGCTACCAGCGAACCGATTCGGGCGAACTCGTAAGAAGCGTGGGTAGCAATAATGGAGTGATAGGCGATATTGCCGTATTCAAGGACGAAAAAAATCATCAACATGAATACCGGTAATATGAGCATCAACTCGGCAGTAACCTGCCCGCCACGCTTCTTACAAAAGTTCATAAGGCCTCAAATTACATTTCGTTCATGCTACCGGTGATTTTGGCTTTGACTTGTTCAAACAAATCCGGCATGAATTTTTTAATAAGCACACCAGCCAAGCCGGCCACACCCACGACTACTACGAGCATAAGCACGTATTCAATCGTGTTTTGGCCTTCTTTTCTTTTCAGGCAGTTCAAAGCTTGCGCTTTTACGCTGTCCATTTTGTTTTGCAAAGCAACGATAAACTTCATAATGAGTCCTCCTAATTTTTTTAAAACTATCTACTACCATCGTATTCCATCAAAATTACTTTGGCCCCTTGGTCGAACTGTTGGGGCACTAAATGCGAATACAGCACATAAAAGGAAATAATGGCCGAAAAAAGCCCCGCCGCCACAACAATATACTCTACTGCGGTTTGACCTTTTTTATTAAGCGACCATATCCTTTTTTTCATACATTAGAACTGAATCGCAAGAGAAATTTGTTGCGAAGTTCCCAAAGCACCGAACGGGGTGACGGCATAGTCAATAGAAGCGCCGTAACCGAACAGTTCGGAACTGTAAATACCAAAACCGAAAGAGACTTTAGAGGTTTCGGACAAACCGACCGAATCAACCCAAGAGTCTTCGGTGTTGATACCCGTATCTTCGCGGCTATAATAACCTACGCGCAAGTCAAAGCGGGCCACTTGGAGCATATCTTCGGGGATATGCACTTCCAACCCTACCCCATAACGGGCTTTATCGTCGCGGTATTTCATGTATTCGCCGGAAATCGTCCAAAAGCGGGTGTTGATATCGGCACCTAAGCGAAGGCCGCGCGGCATTTCGCCCTTATCGCCGATGTTTACCAAAGCACCGCCCAAACCGAGCCAATTGACGAGGCGCAATTTCGCCCCCACATCAAAGCCGACATTGTCGTAATTGTTATAGTCGGTACCGTTGTACAAGCGTTCCGTAATATATTTAGCCGTACCGCCGATTTGGAGTTTTTGGCCAAAAAAACCGCGGGCTAAAGAAACTGTCCCGACAAAGTTGCGCACGGGAGTGCCCGATTCGCTTTGGAGTTGGCCGTAATCATCGCGGAAATCGAAACCGTCCATATCCATATAGTTTACGGTTACCCCGATAATAGTTTTACCAATGGGTTGCAAGTAAGCCAAGGTGCGGGCTTTATAACCTTGCAAATAATCCAAGTAAGAAAATTGGAGTTCGCGCGTAGTGGCGGAAGCCGCCCCGGCCGGGTTCCAGAACAAAGCTTCCGGGCCGTCCGCGATAGACACATAGGCATTACCTAAGGCCTGGGCTCTGGGGGAGCCGGCATCAATCTTTAAGAAGGCCGCCGCATTAGTACCGGCATCGGAATCAATCCCGGCGTAAGCATTGGCACCCAAAAGACCGACCATTAAACAAGCGGTTAAAACTTTTAATTTTATATTCATAAATAGATTTCTCTGTTTTTTACGGCTTTACCCGCAAATGCGGGGAACAAACCGGGGGGAGGGTTTCTCCCCCCTTTTTATTACGGTACTAAAATCTTCACTACTTTTTGACAATGTTCGCGACCGTTGGAGGCTTTGAAGTCCACTAAGCCGAAGTACACACCGCGGGCCACTCTTTTGCCGTGTTGGTTGGTTCTATCCCAGCGGCAACGCAAGGCAGCATTACGCACGTTGGGGAAGGCCGCCAACTGAGCAGCCGTCATCTGTGTAGAACCGACGGGGTTGTTATCCGGGTTAAAGGTTAAGCTGTCCCCCATGGAGATTTGGTAGTTGTTGGCATCTACACAGGTGTAGCCGCCGTCGCGCACCAAGTCGCCCGCCAAGTTGAAGAACTTAATAGACACTGTACCCGGCACCGGCATTTTGGTAATTTCCAAAGTACCTTTGCTGGCATCTTTGAGCGGGTTGGGATAGAAGAATACCGTCTTTTCCCAATCTTCGCAGACAAATCTGCCGTCGCCGATGGCGATGGTGGCTTTGTGCAAGTTTTGATACTCGTACGTATCGGCCACTTTATTGATTTTCCAATCGGCTTGGGTGGCACTACCATCAGTAGAGAGATAATCCCCGATGATTTCACCCGTTACGCTGTCGATATCGGCCGAGTCTAAAGCCGTTACGAAGCGGAAGGGATAAGTGCCGTCCGGTACTTCTTGTTGGGCATAATCGCGGCCGTCCCACAGTTCTTCGATAAGCGTGGTGGCCGGGCGGATACCCACAATCGCGCGTACCAGTACTTCGCGGATATCTTGTACTTCCGTACCCGTGGTGGGGTTACGCAAGGTACCTTTTTGATAATTGTAAATGGTGGTACCCGGTTTGAAAATTTGCAGAGCCACTTTCATCGGTACGGAGATTTGATAACCAATCTTCATATCCGTATTGCGTTGAGAAATGGCATACCCGTCGGCTTCCAAGAGGTCAAACACTTTTAAGAGGTCGGCATTAACGGTAATGCTCTTGACCGTTTCTTGGTACAAGGTATTATCGGGGTAGTTTTTGGCGGTTAAACGCACTTCATAAACACCGGGTTTTACATACATACCGTTGTTATCGGTACCGTCCCAATACACTTTGCGTGCAATGTTGGGGTCGAAATTGCTGGTATTGATGAAGGTTACCGGATCAATGTGTTTGCAGACCGCACCGGCCGCCGCATTGCGGGCCGTCAATGTACCTACTTGATCGTAGCACATATCGCCCTCAAGCGCGATAATATCCACCGCTACCGTAGAAGCACGGGAAACGGAGAAGTTGATTTCGTACGGCGGGATAAACACCGGGCCGGACGAAGCATTAAACAACTGCGGCGCATTGGGGTACACTACCACAGAGCCGTCCAAGAAGTACACCGGGCCGCGCGTTACGTTAATTTTACCTGTCGGTTTTTCCGTTGCATACAGGCCGTTTTGCTGTTTAATTTCACTGGGAGTTTTGAACGGCGCCCCTTGCAGATAACTCCCCTCCCCGAGATTGGCATAATAGCGGTTGAAAGGCTCTTCGGACTGGGCCGAAATGTAGAACGGATATTGACCGTCCGGCACCATTTCGTACGGGCAGGTGGTAATATCGGTTGCGGTGGTACAAGTACCTTTAGTGGAAGTGGGGTTGTTAAAGTACAGGGCGTCCCATTCTTCCGTCACCGGGATACCGTCTCCCACGCGCAAGGCGGAGCGTTCAAAGGTTTTAATCGGCTGCAGGCGCGCATTTATCGGGTCGGTGGCGGTACCAGGATAGTTTGTAAAAGTAGTATCGTTTACATAGATACAAGCACCACCGTTCGCAGCCCACTTGGCAGGGTCCACTGCACCGCTAGTAGCAAAAACATTATGATCCGTAGTGTTACACACGACCGGAGGCCAAGAGGCGGGCTTGCCTACTAAATCGTTATAGTTGGGAATGACCACATCTTTATTATAGATGTTCACTTGCACGTTCATCGCTTTGGAAAGCGAATAGGTGATAGTGGCTTTGGCTTCGCTATCGCCATACACATCCGTAGTGCTGACATCTACCACGCGGTACATATCCACCGGGAAAACAGCCGAGGCAGTATTGGTAATAGCCGGGAACATGGCATCTTTGGTATCTACTCTAAACATGTAGGTACCGGGAGCGACCATGCGGCCTTGGTCATCGCGGCCGTCCCAAGACAAAGTGTTCATTTGTTGCGCTACTTGTGTGATACCAACTTCGGGGGTTAAGTGTTTTACAGGCACCCCGGCGGAGTTGGTCACTTTGGCTACCACGGTGGCATCACGCACAATAGAGTATTTGAAGATGAACGGATCCAACCCATAGGCCGTGGGGCTGGAGCCTACCGTAGAGTAACTGACCGGTTGAATGGTAATATCTACCGCTCCGCGTTCAATGGCAATTTGGCCTACTTCGTAATTTAAGGTTTTTACACCGGTAAAGCATTTGGCGTTTTGCCCGGTAGCACAAGTGCCGCCGGGAGTATAAGCGGGATAAGATCCACCATTACCGGCACGATTTTTGTAAGAACCATTGTACGGAATTTCCGCCCACAAGGCATACACATAGTTGCCGTCCGGTAAGGGGGCACCATAAGCAAAGCTTTCTGTACAGGTAGCAGCGGTACAAGCCGTTCCGTCGGATAATTTTTCACCTTTGGCATAGGTGCGGGTACAACCGGTTTGGATACCGCATAAACCGTCCCAACGATTGGTAAAGTTCATGCGGGCCGTGCGATCTTCCACTTGGCTATATACCAAGGCACCACCCGTAGGAGTCGGGGCCGTACCCGTTTGGGTGGAAGAATCGGTTAAGGTGTCATTAAAGGTAGTACCGGGAGTATAAATATTCCAATACACTTTGGCGGCTTCGGTCGGCACATAGGCAATAGATGCATACGCCGTGGATTTTTTGTTAAGCCCGGTGGCTACTACGTCCGTCAATTTAAGGGGGTCTAAAGAAAGTTGGCGCGTAACGGCGCGAGAGAAATCTACCCCATTCCATTCGTCTTGCGTTTTGGCTTGAATGGTTACCACATAGTTGCCGGCCGGCAAGAATAATCCGTCATCGTTGCGGCCGTCCCAAGAGTCAAATTCCGTAATTTGGACATCTTTTTCCTGCCCTTTCATGCCTTCGCCCAAGCGCGGTTGCCAATCTACCAAAGTGCGCACAATAGCCTCATTATCCCCGGTGGGGTTAGAGGTACTGGCAGAACCATACGCTAAATTGTCGCCCGTAGATGCATCAAAAACGGCGATACGCACATCGGCATCTTTACTGAGGCGATAGGCGTACGTATAAGGTTGGGCGGAAACGGCGGTGATGTTCCCCACCACCGTAGGGGTACTGCGCACCGTGTGCACATTGGTTACATCTACCTGCATGGGAATTTGGTTTTCGCCGGGGTAAGCAATAATGGAGTTAAATTCAATTTTATCGGTAATAATATTATCCCCGGGGAAATCGGTGGCTACGGATGCGCGGAAACCGAATTGTCCGTTAGATTTCCCAAATTCACCGGCAATTTCGTAAGAACCGTCCCACGCGGCACAGAACGGGATATTAACACCGGATTCCGTCCCGTTCTGATCAAAAACCATGCAGTGTTCGCCATATTCACCGCAAAGAGTAGTAGAAGGAGCACCCAAACTTGTTTTGTTGGTATCTCCTACTTTCCAACATTTTTTGCTGCTCATGCCCTTATAAGTTTTATCGTCACTATCAAGTTTACAGGAAGCATCATCATCTTTTTTTGCGGTACATACAGAACCCTCGGAACATTCATACATAGCCCCGGAGCAAGGATTTCCGGAGCCGGAACCGATACAGTGGTAAGAACCGCATTTAGCAGAAGAAGATTCAGTATCGGGGTACAAGTCAATCGTACGCACCGCGGGAGATTCTTCCGGGTTGGCAATGTTTTTGTTGTTGTAGTATTTCACCACATCAAACTTGATTTGTTGGAGCGGGAAGGAAATGGAATAGGTACTTTGGGACATGGGTCTATTCGTACAGACCACATTCATACATAACGCCAAACAATGGTTGGGATAGTTGTTCACAGCAGTTGGCGACGGGTAGGGTTGGTCGTATTCAATCAACGCGGAACTGGCCCACGGATCATTTTTATTTCCGTTGTTAGAGGGTTGCACTGTATCCACATAAAAACTACGGTTTCCAACGGCATCCTTACTAGGCGTAAAGATATACGGCTTGGCACCAGAAGGGTCTGTATAATCACAATAAACCCCTTTTATATCCGTTTGGCTATCTGCATAAAACACACCCGCGTAGCGCACTTCGGCCGTTTGGGCAAAAAGCGGCAACGAGGCCGCCACAAACAACAAGGCTAAAACGGCACGAACGACCGCTTTACCCGGTAAAACCCGTAGTAAACTTTTAAGTTTGTTCATTGTGTAAGTATCCATTTTGGGGAAATTTCCCGTCTTAAAATTATTTTTTTACAAATCGTCTGCCCGTATAAAAAAATACGCGCAAAGCGGCGCGCTACTTGATGTTTTGAAATAGTCGCCGATACAGTACTCTTAAATTTTTGCAACTTTTGGGGCAAATGTCAACTGTTTTTTTCGTCTTAACAAACGGGATAGAAATTGAAGGCTTTGAAAAAGATGAGAAGAAACAGAAAAAACAAAGCCCCGGGCTTATATACCCGGGGGTTCGTTTCCTCTTATAAAGTATTTTCGTTTTTCTTAGCTTCTTCGGCCAAGCGCTCGGCTTCTTCGGCGGCTTGCACTTGGTCGGCCACTTCGCGATACACCGCAAAATGCCCGCGGCCGTTTTGCTTAACAATGTAAAGTGCTTTGTCGGCCTTTTCCAGGAGTTCGTCCGGGGTGGAGCCGTCCAACGGGAAGGAAGCTATCCCTTGGCTGATGCTCAGGTGGACTTCCTTTCCTTCCGTGTAGCGACTGGGTAAGGTGATAGCCCCGATGCGATCCTTTAGGCGTTTGGCAATAATTTTGGCCTCTTCCCCCGTGGTGCGCGGAAGCATGATGACCATTTCGTCCCCCCCAAAGCGGCAGGGAACGTCCGTCTGGCGCAAACTGGTGCGAATTACTTTGCTGACTTCTTTTAAGGCCCAGTCGCCGATTTGGTGGCCGTAACCGTCGTTGATTTGTTTGAACCAGTCAATGTCCATAATCATCAACGATAAGGTTAAATCAAACCGTTTGGAACGGTAAATTTCTTCGGCAAATTTTTCGTTAAAATAACGGCGAACGGGAAGTTTGGTCAGTTCGTCGTAGTTGGAAAGTTCCTGCACGCGTTCGAACAGGCGGGCATTGTCAATAGCCAAAGCCATTTGCGAGGCAAATTGTTGCAGGGAAATAAAATCTAAATACCCGATTTTGCGGCGGGATAAAATATTGTCAAAGGTCAAAAACCCCACTTTGTTGCGCTGTACTTTTAAGGGAATATAGATAACACTGCGTATGGCGCGGTAGGTGGCGGCGGAATCAAACACTTCTTTTAGCAGTTGGTCTTCATCTTCCTTTAGGGAAGAACCGTCCTGGTGGGTTACTTTACCCGATACATCTACCCCAAGCACCGATTTGATTTTGCTGCCTTCCGCATCGGTTAAATACAGGCGGACTCTGTCAAAACGGAAATACTTTTGTACTCCTTTTAAGATAAGTTCCAACCCGTCGTTCAGGCGAAGGGAAGAAGCAAAAATGGTGGATAAATCGTTAAGGGCAGTGGAAACGCTTAAGCGTTGGTTTTTGGCTTGGTCAATTTCCGTATTGCGCAGGTTGTGGGAAATTTCGAGCCCCAAATCTTTAATCAAACCTTTTTCCTCTTCCGTAAACACACGGTTTTTGCGGAAGCGTTCCAAACGCAGCACCCCTACTTTTTCCTGCATGTAGTTATGCACCTCCCCCGCTTTTAATTCCACCCCGGGGCGTTGCCATTTAAGCAAAACATAAATGGCGGGGTAACTTAAATCGGTCGTTTCGGCAATACCGGTTTGCAACAACTGGCGGAGAAAAGCAGGCTCGTGCAAGACGGAAATATCTTCCTGCATATCCATGCAGTATTCCTTTTTGCACATCATTTTAAGCGACAGCAGTGCGCGTTCCTGTTGCCAATCGAAAAAGTAAACGCGATCCAACTTAAACAAATTGCGAAGTGTGGAAAGAGCACACTCCAAAAGAGAGCGTTTGTTTTGGAAAGATTGGTTTAACTGTTTATGAAATTTATAAAGCGTATAAGATTTTTTATCTAACATAATTACCCCTCATACACGGACAGCAAATACTCTATTTCTTTGGCGGTAAGATCCAGTTCTCTATCCAGGGAGGCCTGCGTAAAGCGTTCTTCCACGATTTGGGTAGCACACACGGCAAGCACACGCTTTAGAATTTCCATAATCGTACCCATGATAATTACATTGGGCAAAGTGCGTGCGGAAGATAAAATGGTGCTGTAGGTTTGCAGGCGTTGGGAAGAAGTGAAAATAAACTTTTCGAAAGATTCTTCAAAAGCGGGGAAGGCATCTATCATGCCGGCATATTTTACTTGAATATCCGGGCGGGCGCAGAATTTAATAAATTTAAGCGCATCTTTTTTGTGCTGGGAAAGTTTGTTAACAAACAGGTTCATGCCCGCCAAATAAGAAACGGAAGATTCCCCCGTGGCGGGAATCGGCAAGGTGCGTACCTTAAGGCCTTTACGCAAATTGAAAGTGCCGATACCCTGTTTGCGGGAAATCATCATACTGGCTTTGCCGGAAACCATGGTTCCCAGCGAGCCTCTCTCACGCAAAATAGGCATATAGTTGTTTAGTGCCAAATTGACATAATCGCGGATACCTTCCTTAAACGGCTTGGTGCCTACCAAAGTAGTGCCGCGGTCAGCCGACAACAAATCACTCCCGCGCCCCCAAATACACGGCAAGGCATTGCGCATGGAAAGAGAACCGCGCCAGTCGCTATTTTGCATGGGGTAGTAACCGGGAACATCTTTGAATTTCTCGCGCAGGGCTTCGCAGGTATCCAACAGCCCCTTCCAGGTGGAGAGGGCTTCTTCGGGCTTGGCGGTAACCAACTTAAGATGATCGGCCCGATAGTGAAGCGCACTTAAATCAAACCACCACGGATAGGAATAAATATCCTTGGTGCCGGGTTGGTAACAATGTTTTTTTAAGGGAACTAAACAGTTGGAAAGGGAAAGCCCCGGATCCAACTGGGAGAGATTTTCGGCTACATCTTCCTTCACCAACAGAGCCGTCCAATAATGGGGAACTTGAATCAAATCCGGAATTTCTTCTTCGTGGGTGGGGTGCTTGATAGTAAACATGCGCCGCCAAAGCACGTTACGCGTAAATACGCGCACCGTTACATCAACGGACGGATTTTCCTGCTTGAAAAGAGATACTAAAGTTGCGTAATCTTCCTTCGTTCTGGCACCCGAATCGGGCATTACCCACAAAATCATGAAAACTCCTATTTATCCCAATTGCGAACCTTCATATTGGGGTCAACATTGATATTCTTTTTTACCGGACGACCGGTTTTTTGCGCGTGTTCTAATTTTTTATAAGCAGCCAAGGCAATCATCGCGGCGTTATCCGAAGATAATTTACGGTCTACAAAATGAGCCGTTACCCCCAACTTGCCTGCCTCTTTTTCCATACGCTCGCGCAAGAGCGCATTGGCCGCCACTCCGCCGCCGACGGCAATATGTTTTACCTTATATTTTTTGGCGGCCCACAGGGTTTTGGTTACCAAAGTGTCCACCATGGCTTCTTCAAAACTGGCGCACACATCGGGAATACTGAAATTTTGGTGATCGCGCAGATAATAACTGACAGAAGTTTTTATCCCGCTAAACGAAAATTCCCACGTGCCGGGCAACAGCGGACGCGGAAAATGGATAGCATCGCGCTTACCCGACAAAGCCTGCTTGGATACCTGCGGCCCGCCCGGATAGGCAAGCCCCAACAATTTGGCTACCTTATCGAAAGCTTCGCCGGCGGCATCGTCCCGCGTGCGGCCCAAAATTTTATAGTCTCCGTAATTCTTCACATACCACAGTTCCGTATGTCCGCCGGAAACGACCAAAGCCACCAGAGGAAATTGCAGGCGCTCTTTAACCTGGGAACCTTCAAATTCGCAGGCAAAGATATGCCCCTCTAGGTGGTTCACTCCTATTATAGGCACTTTTTTGAAATTTGCAAGGGTTTCCGCCGCCACACGCCCCACCATAAGTCCGCCGGGCAACCCGGGGCCGCTGGCAAAGGCCACATAATCAAGCGGGTGTTTGCCCAAGGCTTCGTTAATTACGGTAGCGATTTTGGCCGCATGGGCGCGGCTGGCCAACTCGGGCACGACTCCGTGATATTTTTTATGTTCTTCAATTTGGGAATAAATTACATTGGTAACGATCTCCTTTCCGCCTTTAAGCAAAGAAGCGGAAGTTTCGTCGCAGGTTGATTCTATACCCAAAATGGTAAAATCTTTTTTCATATACTATTTTTCTTCTGTTTTTTCTGGGGCTTGTTGGGTGGTATCTTTCCCAGGATTTTGTTCTTTTACTTTCCGTTCCATCGATTCTTTGTCCGCTTGTTTTTTAGCCTCTTCCAAAGAAACTTTGCCCGTCAAAAGTTCCAGGGCACGGTCGAGCACCGGGTCTTTTTCGTTAAATTCCATTTTCGGTTCTTCTTTCCCGGGAGTATAGACGATATCATTATATTGGTGGAAAATCTTTATCTCTTCATCTGCGTCCATGAATACTTCCACATCGGGGATAATACCGCCTTCTTCCGCTTTGGTTTTATCGCGGTAATCGCGTTGAATCAAACGGCCCGAAGGAGTGTAATATTTGGCAATTGTTAAGCGAAGGCCCGCTCCTCCCGCCAAAGGAAGCACTTGTTGCACGCTGGCTTTCCCGAAGGTGCGTTGACCCATTACCACCGCACGTTCGTTATCTTGCAAGGCCCCGGCCACAATCTCGCTGGCACTGGCAGAAGCCCCATTTACCAAAAGAACCATCGGGATAGAAGGATATTCCCCTTGGGAAGAAGTTTTGAACTCTTGGTAATAGTCTTGTTTGCGGCCCTGGGTGTACACAATCATTTGATTTTCACCCAAAAACAATTTGGCAATATCCACCGCGCCTGTTAACAATCCGCCGGGGTTGAAGCGCAAATCTACTACCAAAGAAGTCATGCCTTGTTCGGTTAAATCGGTCATGGCTTTTTTGACTTCTTCCGTGCTGTGGCCGGAAAAATCAACTAAATACAAATAGCCGACTTTATCCTTTAACATACGGTAATAAACCACTTGCGGAACGATTTGTTCGCGTTTTAATTTGAAATCGGGTAAAGTTACATATTTACCGGTTTTTTCGTCTTTGCGGCTGGCCGTTAATTTCACTTTGCTTCCTACGGAACCTCGCATAAGTTCCACCGCTTCGTCCAAATTCATACCGGCCAAGTCTTTATCGTCTACAAACAAAATACGGTCTCCCGGCATGATTCCGGCTTTGTAAGCGGGGGTGCCCGGCATAGGCGTAACCACGGTTACGAAATTATCTATTTTTTGAAGACGCATGCCGACCCCGCCGAAATCCCCCCGGGTATCGTTTTTAAGGGACTTATAGTCCTTCGGTTCCAAGTATTGGGAGAAGTCGTCCAATTCGCCGATGACACCTTTGATAGCACCTTTAATCAACACATCGGTATCGGTTTTTTCTACATAGTTTTCTTTTACAAATTCAAGCACATCTACAAAAGTACGCAACTGTTTCAAACTGTTATCCGCCGCCGCATAAGCATACGGAAAAAGCGTGCCGACAAAAAACAACACCGCGGCAACAATAACAAAACGATTTAATTTTTCTGTTTTCATATTCCTTTCCTATCCCTCTATTGTAACCAATTTTGCGGATTAACGGCAGTCGCCCCTTGGCGGATTTCGAAGTAAACCGCACTTTGCCCGGTTCCGGACGACGATTGCGTATCCTTGCCGGCCAAGCCCAAGGTGCCCTGCACAGGGAGTTTATCCCCCACGGATACTTTTATTTCGCTCAAGAATCCGTAAATACTGAAAAATCCTTTGTTGTGGTCCACAATCACCACGTTTCCGTACGAACGGAACGGCCCCGCGTAAATTACGCTTCCCGCCGCCACCGTTTTAACCGGCTCGCCGTATTTAGCGGCAATTTTAATACCATCACGGAAAATCCAAGTATTCAAATCGGCTCTGTATTCTTTACCGAATTTACTGATTACTTTTCCGTTTACGGGCCAAGGCAAACTGTGGGCCGGCACATCAATTTTGGGCCCGTCCGTTTTTTTGCCCGCCGTTTTGGAAGACGAATCTTTTTGGGCGGCGGCCTTTCTTTTGCGTTCAAACGACGCAAGCAAATTGTTTAATTCCTGGGCCGATTTGTTCAGCTCGTTAATTTCTTTACGAACCGCGGCCACTTTGCGTTTGGTAACATCTAAATCTTTTTTCTTTTTATTAAAAGATTGTGAAATAACGGCTTGCTCTTCTTTGATTTTGGAAGTTTGCGCCAAGAGGTTACGGTTGCGTTCTTCAAACGAGTGGATACGCTCTTTGGCTTCTTTATTTTCTTTTTTAAGTTTTGCGGCAAAAGCGGCTTTGTGGGTAATCATACGCTCCACAAAAATTTCTTCTTCCAAACTGTACCCGCCGGGGCAGGCCGGGCAAGCGGGTGTAAAATAATGGGCCAAAAGTTCTTCTTCCACTACCCCTTTCCACATAGGCATACTGCGCTCCAAAGCGGCGCGTTTTTCTTCTATGGATAAAATGTTTTGTTCCACATAGGAAATGTCGGACTCCAGTTGATTTTTCTTGCGTTGAGCCCGCACGCGTTGGTCTTCCAAAGCGGTCATTTCCCGCGAAATTTTCTTTTCCTGCTCGCGGTATTTTTTTAGTTCGCTTTCTTTTTGGGCGGCTTGTTTTTTTAAGCGTTCGATTTCACGCTTACGATCGGCGGCCTCGTCGCAAAAAAGCGGCGAAGCACAAAAAAACAAAGCCAGTAAAACCGTTAGAATTTTTGCCATTTAGATAAAGTCCACCCGAAAAGTCCGCAAAAGGCTATCAGTAAGATTTGCAGAAAAGGATTTGTAAACTGGGCAAAGGCTTCCGCCAAAAAACCGGTAGGATACACAAGCCCCGCAAAAAACAGGCACGCACACAACGCGGCTAATATGCCCGATACGGCGCCCCCCACATAATGCGAACGTTTTTCGCGAGATGGGTAGGCTTCGACCAAAAACATAAAAGCCAAAAAGAGCAGTAACGAAAACGATACCGCCAAGCGCAACAGTTTGGCACACAACCCCACATAAAAAATCATATCGGCGTGTTCGACATTATAACGGGCCGACAAAAGCGGATATTCCGAAGATAAATTATCCACAAACGGACGAATATTGTTTAACGCACGGAAGTTCACCTTTACTTCAAAATAGGGAGGCATTTTATCCTTACCCATCAACAGGAGCGATTCCGCCAGTTGCGGGTTTTGTTTGCGGACGGCTTCCAGTCCGTCTTGAGGAGAAAACAACCGCACACCCGTGATATCCGTTTTTTGGTTCAACGATTCCCCGATTTGGTTTAAGGTATCGTTTGTGGTTTTGGTGTTTACCGTAAAAATAATCTTAAAGGAATTTTCCAATTCCTTATAATAACGGTTCAAACGCGTGCTGACAAACAACACACTTTGTCCCAATACGGCTACTGCCAGCACCAGCAAAAACAAACGGCGATGCAAATGAAAAATATGTTTTACCTGATTTTTTTGTTTGCCAGGTTTTTCTTCAAAAAATTCTTCCATATTATTTTTTATCCCAACCCAACGCTTTTAGCATACGGGGCAACATATCGGTATTGTGATACACCCCGGTAAACTCGTCCGCTTCCGGCCCGTAAGCAACGCTTAAAAGCATGGAGGAAGAGTGAGTGGGGGTTGCCCACACAAGGCCGCGGGAAAGGTCGAACTGACGCATCACTCCCGGAATATCTTGTAAGTTTTCAAACCCGCTGACATCTACGGGATATCCCAAGGCTTCCGTTAATTTTTCCTGTACCAATTCGGCTGTTAATTGTTCGGCGGGAATCCGTTTCAATTCTTCTTGCACATAGTGCAAACTGCGTTTTTGTTTTTCAAACAGTTCATACTGCTTAAAGGAAGCATAGTCCATGTCTCCGCTGTAGAGCGCTTCACCCTGGGCGGTTTTCTTTTGGACTTGTTCTTTTCCTAAATGTTGATAGGTAAACGCACCGAGGCCGGTGTCGTGATCGGCATTAAGATAAATAAGGGTACCCGGATGCTCGTCCGCATATTTCTTGATATAGGCCAGGGCCTCATCAAGCACCTTCATTTCCGCCCATACACTTCCGGCATCGTTGGCGTGGGCGGCCCAGTCTATTTTCCCGGCTTCTACCATCAGTACAAAACCGTTTTTGTTTTTTTCCAACAGTTCAATCGATTTTTTTACCTGCTCGGTTAAAGAAGGCAAATGCGTATAGTTTTGCATTTCGATGGACAAAGGCATCGCTTCTTCGGAAAAAAGCCCCAGTAATTTTCCTTTTTGCACTCGTTCCAGTTCTTTTTTATTGCGGGCTACCTGATAACCTTTCTTTTTGGCATAATTGAGAAGTCCTTTATTTTCGCCGGTGGTAAAATACTTAAGTCCGCCTCCGGAGATAACATCTAATCCCAAATCAATTTGCTGACGGGCAATTTCCCTTTTTTCCCCGCGGTTGGAAGCATGAGCGGAAAAGCCTGCCGGGGTAGCGTCCGTAACATACGAATCGGTAATTACACCGATAGATTTTCCCTTTTCTTTGGCAATTTCCAACAGGGTGGAAACGGGCGCATCATTAAAATCTTTCCCGATGACCCCCGGCCGAGTAAAAGCCCCCGTCGCCATTTGGGTAGCGGAAGCGGCCGAATCGGTTACGACGGTATCGTAAGTGTTATTGAAATATACTCCCATTTGTCCTTCTTGGGTCAATTTTTCCAAATGAGAAATTTTCTCCGGATAGCCGGGCACATTTCCGTAGCGCACCCCTTGCATAAAGAAACCCATTAACTCCGGGCCCATGCCGTCGCCGATTACCCAAATTACATTTTTTACTTCTCCCGCAAAAAGTCCGCCCGCCAAAAGCAGGCAGAACCCCGCGCACAGAATTTTTTGAAAAAGTTTCATCACTACTCCTTATACAATCGTTTTGCTGTACAATTCCAAATAGGCCTTGGCCGATTTATCCCAAGACAAGTCCTGACGCATGGCATTTTTTACCAGGCGAGTCCAAACCGTGCGGTTGTTATACACGCTAAGCGCAAATTCCAAGGTTTCGCAAATACCTTTTTGGCTATATTTTTCAATGAAAAATCCGGTAGCGGTTTCTTCGTTTCCGGGGTGATAACCACGCACCGTATCTACAAGTCCCCCCACTTTGGAAACAATCGGCAAAGCACCGTATTGCATGGCAATCAGTTGCGAAAGCCCGCACGGCTCGAAACGGGAAGGCATCAAGAATAAGTCCGAACCGGCATAGATACGGTGGGCCAGTTCTTCGTCCAATCGTCCGTTATAACTGATTTTTCCGGGGTTATTGCGCGCTAAACTTTGGTAGGCTTTTTCAAGCATGGGGTCTCCCATACCCAAAATGACAAATTGAGCGCGATTTTTGTATTTTTCAATCAAATCTAATACGATATCCAATCCTTTTTGATAATCCAAGCGGGACACGATACCGATAAGCGGTTTTTCGGGGTCTTGTTCCAATTTACATTGTTGTTGCAAGGCCAGTTTGGCGGCCAATTTACCTTTAGCCGATTCGCTGGCATCGTAACCGACGGGAAGCACGGGATCCAGTTCCGGATCCCACACTTCGGTATCAATTCCGTTTACAATACCGCAGAAATTAGCACTGCGGTGGCGCAAAAGCCCTTCCAGACCGAAACCCATGGCCGGGTCGTTTTGAACTTCGCGCGCGTAGTTCGGGCTGACGGTGTTGATGTTATCGGCAAAAACCAAACCGCTTTTTAAGAAACTGATTCCGCCGTAGTATTCAAACTTTTCGGGCGTATAATCAACCGGGTGGAAACCGGCTTTGCGGAAAGAGGAATAAGAGTAATGCCCTTGATAAGCGATGTTGTGAATCGTATATAAACAGCGGGTGCGGGTATAGAACGCGTCCAATTTGTAAACGGTTTTTAAGTAAGCCGGGATAAGGCCTGTTTGCCAATCGTGGCAGTGAATCAAATCGGGGCGGAAGCCGATGAATTTGCATCCTTCCAATACGGCCCGGTTAAAAAGGATAAACCGCTCGTCGTTATCGGCATATTCTCCTTCTTTGGTGTGGTACAAAGAGGGACGGTCAAAATACTTGCGGTTTCCTACGAAGAAAACGAGTACATTTCCCCAATTTACATAAGAAAGGGAAACTTGTTCAATGCGGTCTCCGATCGGGATTAAAAACACCCCCGGTACTACCTTCAAGGAAGAAACCCGCACGATATTGCGGTAATGCGGCAGGAAAAGAAGCACTTTATTTCCTTTGCGGGAAGCGAATTGTTGGCAAAGGGCTCCCACTACATCGGCAAGCCCGCCCGTCTTACAAAAAGGGAAGGCCTCACTGGCGGCTAAAACGATATTCATATTATTTTTCCTCCTGGGTTAAATCGGCTTGAACAGATGTTTCTGTTTCGGTTGGATTATCAACGGCAACTTCAACAACGGAAGAATTTTCCGTTTCTTCCGTTTGTGCGGCCGCGGCGGTTTCATTATCGGCAGATACTTCGGCCTCCTGCCCCAAAGATTGGGACAGCAAATCGTCCGAAAAGAAATCGGCGCGGTTGTAGGTATTGCGCGTAAAGAACGGATCGGCCGAAGAATCCAACGCTTGCAGTTTTTCTTCCCCTTCCAATTCTTCCAACGGAATAATAGCCGGCTCCGCGAGCGGCGGGAGCGGATCGCCGAACGGCAAATCTTCTTGTTTTTCGTGTAATTGTTTGGCGGCAAAAACCTGCAAGTCCGGTAATTCGGAAATTTTATTTAAGCCAAACAATCTCAAAAATTCGTCGGTCGTGCCATACACCATCGGGCGGCCGATGGTATCTTTTTTGCCGACCACACGCACCAAAGAACGCTCCAACAGGCGTTCAAGCGGCCCGGCCACATCTACCCCGCGGATAGATTCCATTTCGGCGCGGGTAATAGGCTGTTTGTAAGCGATAATAGCCAATGTTTCAAGCGCGGCGTTGGAAAGTTTGGTGGTCATTTTTTCGTTATATAAACGACGCACCCAACGGCCGTATTCGGGCTTGGTGGCCATTTGAAAACCTCCGCCGATTTCCACAATCTGCACGGCACGGCCGTCGCGCACATATTCGGCTTGGAGTTCTTGGATAATTTCGCGCACGCGGCGCGCATCGGCGGCTTCCACCACATCGGCAATGCGGGTGGGCTTAATGGGCCGATCGGTAATAAACAAAAGCGTTTCAATAATTTTTTTCAAATCTTCCGTTTCCAACAAAGTATCCGCCACGGGGGCCGTGTTTTCTTCGGTTTCGGGTGCGGCGGGGGTTGTTTGTAACACTTCTTCGCTTTGCATAAATCCTCCCGGCGGTTAATTGGTTTCGCCGTGCATCAGGGTTTTGAAATCTTTGTCTTTATTTTCGGGGTTTAGGTAAATGCGAATTTGCCCTTCTTTTTCGTCTTGACGGGCAAGCAATTTTTTAATTTTCATCAGTTCCAACAAGGCCATAAAGCAGGTAATTACCCCGCGTTTTTTAGTTTCCCCGACAAAAATATCATCTAACAAAACCCAAGTGCGGTGAGTAAACATATCCACCACTTTTTGCATTTTTACTTCGATAGGAAATTCTTCCACTTTCAAAAGTTCAATGCGTTTGCGTTCGTCTAAACGGTCAAAGGCGCGTTTTACCGCGGCAAGCAAATCAAACATTTGCAGATTGATTACTTTTTCCCCTGCATCAAAAATGGGAGCGGAACGGTAGAACTTGTCTTTGTTTTCTTCCAACTTTTGGTTTAAGAATTTGCTGGCTTCCTTATACTTTTGATATTCCACCAATTTGGCAATCAATTCCTTGGCCGGGTTGGGGCCTTCGTCCTCGGTGGTAGGTGCCTGAGAGGGAAGCAGCGTCTTGGCCTTAATTTGCATCAGCGTACTGGCCATGACCAAAAATTCCCCCGCCACTTCCAAGTTGAGTTCCTGCATTACATTTAAGTAGTCCAGGTACTGTTGGGTGATTTCGGCAATGTTGATATCGCAAATGTCTAAGTTGTCTTTTTTGATCAAATGCAACAACAGGTCCATCGGGCCTTCAAACACATTGATACGAACATTGATCGGGGCGGGGTTCATAAATAAATTTTCCTTTTATTTTGTAATTTTCATTACTCTTTTTACTTCCGCCAATGTTTGTGCGGCAGAAGCACAGGCGCGTTCTTTCCCTTCGGCTACAATTTTATCCAACAGGGCTTGATCTGCCGCAAAAATTTTACGGCGTTCCACAAAAGCGTTTAATTCGGGTTCCATGAGTGCAAATAATTCTTTTTTACAGGCCACACACCCAAGCGCACCGGCTTTGCATTCTTCGCAACGCTTGGCGGCATCGGGATTATAGACCTTGTGGAAGGCGAACACCACACAACCGTCGGGGTTGGCGGGGTCGTTGGCTTTTTTCTTGTTGGGGTCGGTAAACATCGCCATCACTTTTTTGCGCACACTATCCAAATCTTCCCCTAAAGCGATCGAGTTGTTGTAAGATTTGGACATTTTCCGCCCGTCAATGCCGGGCAGTCTTGCCACCGTGGTGTAGAGCGGTTTGGGTTCTACAAACACCTGCTCGCCGTAAATTTCGGCAAAGCGGCGGGCTAAATCGCGTGCGATTTCCACATGGGCGGTTTGGTCTTCTCCCACGGGCACAAGGGCCGATTTGTGAATCAAAATATCCGTAGACATCAATACCGGGTAACCCAAAAAACCGAACGAAGAAATTTCTTCGTCTCCTGCGATAGAGTTTAATTTTTCACCCAAAGATTTATCGTCCAGTTGTCCGGCATATTTTTGTTTTAAGAGTTCCTGGATTTGCTCTTTGTAGGTCGGGTTTCTAAGCAGCCACCCCAAGGGTGTTACCATGCCGAGCAAGGTGTTAAGTTCGCTGATTTGGGGAACATCGGACTGAATAAAAATGGTGCATTTTTTCGGGTCTAATCCGGCGGTCAGCCAATCGATTAACATGGCTTGCGAATTGGCCGCCAAGTTTTGCGTTTTGTCATACGCGGTAGTTAAAGAGTGTAAATCTGCCACAAAGAAAAAGCAGTTGTATTTATCCTGCAGAGAAACCCAATTTTTAAGGGCGCCGTGATAGTTGCCCAAATGGAGTTTGCCCGTAGGGCGCATACCGGAAAGTACAATTTTTTCGTTCGTCATAATTCCTCGTAATTACATTAAAAATTTAGAAAATAAACCTACGATAAAAGAGGCCGGCGGAAACAAAATATATTTCACCGCGCCGGTGGCTACCAAACCGATAACCACCCACATACCCCACCGTGCCAAAAAAGCATCGTATATATAGGCGGCTTTTAACGGCAGTAATGCCGCCACGATTCTGCCCCCGTCCAACGGAGCAATAGGCATTAAATTAAAAACGGCCAATATCACATTGATTGTCATGCCGTACTGCAATAAACTAAATAAGGTTTCCAACGTGGAGTAAGGAATCTGTTGGCGAAATATCAGCAAAACCTTCATCACAAGCACACACACTATCGCCAAAGCCAAGTTGGTAAGCGGGCCGGCCAAAGCCACTTTGCCCATATCGCGGCGGGGAGAAGGAAATTTCATCGGGTTAACGGGCACGGGGCGTGCCCAACCAAAAAGCGGGAAACCCATGATATAGCAAAAAAGAGGAACTGCCAACGTGCCGACAGGATCCACATGTTTAATGGGGTTGAGGGTTAAGCGTCCGCTGTAATAAGCGGTGTTATCCCCCATGCGATAGGCGGCATAACCGTGGGCAAATTCGTGCAAGACAATAGAAAAAAATAAAACCGGCAAAAAAATGATAATTTCCATATATATTGTATTCTACTAATTTATACCGATTCCTGCACACTTTCCCCTTTTATTTTTTCCTTCTTTTTGGGCCGAAGAAAAACAAAGACTTGTATATTTAGTATAAATTGATTAAAATATACTTAATCTTAATTAACTATATTAAAATAATTAAGATTGATAACAAAACAAAAACAGAGGAACTTTGCAAAAAGCGCGCATCCTTTTTGCAAAGCGGAACCGAAAAAAAGGCGGCTGGTTGTTCAGCCGCCTTCTTGTTTGCAGGAAAAAAGATCTTGCAAAATAAAATCTTTTTTTTAACTCTTAAAAAAAGTAAAATAATTGCAACCAATTTTCAAAAAGGAGAACACACAACATGAAAAAAATGGTTTTAATTTGCATGGCTTGTGCCTTCTTGGCCACGGCCTGCACCACCCCCGGTAAAAACACCGCTTGGGGAGCCGCCGGCGGCGCTGCCGTAGGAGCTATCACCGGGGCTATCATTGCCAACAACACCGGCGGACAAAGCCACCAAGGTGCCATTTACGGTGCTTTGGCCGGGGCCACTGCCGGCGGTGCTTTGGGCAACTATTATGATAAACAAGCCAAAGAACTTGCCGCCATTGCCGAAGTGGTAAAAAGTGATGCGGGCATTCAAGTTTACTTGAAAAACGACATTTTGTTCGCCACCAGCAGCGCGGAACTGACCGATGCTTCCCGCCAAACGCTGACGGACTTGAACAGAGTTCTCAAAAAATATCCCAAAAACCGCATTGTGGTACAAGGTTATACGGATTCCACCGGTGGCGATGCCATCAACATCCCCCTTTCCCAACAACGCGCCAAAGCCGTGTACGATTATTTGTTGGGCACCGGCCTTAAAACCTTGAGCATTTCCTATGTCGGCTACGGGTCTTCCAACCCGATTGCGTCCAACAGCACCGCTGAAGGCCGCGCCCAAAACCGCCGCGTAGTGCTCTCCATTACCGCTAACGAAAAAGACCTTTAATTCACTTTTTCTTACGCAAAAAAACGGGGTTTACCACAAACCCCGTTTTTTTATTTTTTCACTCCTTAAAATAACCCAAAAAATTATTGGAAAATCGCCCTTTAATTTGCTATTCTTTTACATATATGCACACATTGGAAAATGCCAAACTCAAAGCCCTTATCAAACTCTTGGAAACAGAGTCGGAAACATACGGCCCTGTTTTGAAGGGAGAGTTGGCCGCGGCCATTAAAGAAAACCCGCTTCAGGTACAGTCTTTTATCGAAGAAGAATTTAAGACTTCCGCGCCGCGCCCGGTGTTAGACGCGTTGGAAGAAATTTGCTGGGAAGATTTAGCCACTGCCTTAACGCGATTTTCCGCTAAAATCAATCCGGATTTGGAAGAAGGCCTCACCCTGCTTTCCAAATTCACCCGTCCCATTTGTGCCCGCGGCGATATTGCCGCCCCGCTCGATGAAATGGCCCGCGATTTACGCCCGGCACTGCTCAATGCAAAAAACCATGCGGAAATTGCCGCTATTTTAGGGCATTACTTTTTCCGCTTGCGCGGGTATCAAGCGTTGCAAACCAATTTAGATGTAAAAGATATTTCCTTTGCCCGTTTCCTCAGGAAGGGGCGCGGTTCCAGCCTGTGCGTGGCTTGCCTTTATGCCACTATCGCGCACCGTTACGGTCTGGATATGGGGCTCATCGATTTGGCCGGCCGTATTTTAGTTTGCCTACATGATTATGTCCGCCACGAAACCATTTTTATTGATCCGTTAGATAACGGCAAAATTCTAACGGAAAACGATTGCCGCCAGTACATTAAAGACCGCAACATTGAGTGGAACAAGGAGTTTTTCACTCCGCTCACTTCCCGCTTGATTGTTCGGCGCTTTATTGCCAACATGATTTATGCGTTAAACAAAGTACGCGACGAACGCCGCTTGGCGTATCTGCGCAGATATTTGGAAATTATTAAAGGCTAACTCGGGAGGGACAAAATGAACTACTATATTTATTTAATTTTGGCCGTGGGTTGTTTTGTAGGCGAAGTGTTTACCATGGAATTTTCCCTGGCGTGCATGGGCATCGGCCTTTTAGGTGCGGGGCTTATGGCCTGGCTGGGTTTCGGGCTATGGGTGCAAGCCCTTATTTTTACGGTGGTAGCCGCCGTATGCTGGGTGGGTATCCGCCCGTTTGCCTTGCGCCATTTATACGATAAAGCCGAACACATCACCACCCCGGCCGAAGAAGTACTGGGCAAAGAAGCCTTGGTGGAAATTGCCATCGATCCCGTTAAAAACGAAGGACGCGTAAAAGTAGCGGGCGAAAGTTGGAAGGCCACCGCCGAAACCGCCCTGCCTGTAGGAACGGTGTGTGTGGTGGAAAAATTGGACGGAGTCACTTTAACCGTCAAACAAAAATAAGCCAATCTTGGCAGAAACGATTTGTAAGCAGGGCCGCCTTCGGGCGTAATTTTAATAAGGAGTGATTACTATGGAAGGAATGACGGAATTAAGTATGGTATTTTTGATTGCATTTCTTTTCTTTGTTATTGTCATCATTGCCAAAGGGATTGTGGTAGTAAAACAAGGGCAAGTGATGATTATTGAACGGTTCGGGAAATATTTAACCGTTTTGAACCCCGGTATCAACTGGATTGTACCGATTATGGATAAACCGCACTTGATGGAATGGCGCAACAGCCGTGAATATTTGGACGGAGCCGGCCACACCCGCACGATTCCGTTTACCGAAATGAAAGATACCATTGATATGCGCGAAATCGTATTTGACTTTGCCCGCCAAAGCGTAATCACCAAAGATAACGCCGGTATCGAAATCAACGCCGTTTTGTATTTCCAAATTACTTCTCCGTTAGATGCGGCCTACAAAGTGGAATCGTTACCGACGGCTATTGAAAAAATCACGCAAACCACTTTAAGAAACATCATCGGGGAAATGGACTTGGACCAAACCCTCAACTCCCGCGAAATCATCAACAGCAAATTGCAAGGCGTGTTGGACGAAGCCTCCAATAAATGGGGTGTAAAAGTAACCCGCGTGGAATTGCAGGACATTATCCCCCCGGTAGCTATTCGCGAAGCCATGGAAAAACAAATGAAAGCCGAACGCGACCGCCGCGCCATGGTAACCGAAGCGGAAGGTACCAAAACCGCTCAAATTTTGAAAGCGGAAGCTATCCGCGAAGCGGAAATCAAAAAAGCCGAAGGGTTGAAACAAGCCGCTATTTTAGAAGCCGAAGGTATCGCCGAAGCCAAAATTAAAGTAGCCAACGCGGAAGCGGAATCCGTCAAAATCGTAGCCAGCACGGTAGCGCAGTCTTCCAACCCGGCCAGTTATATGATTTCACTTAAATACATTGAAGCGCTTTCTAAAATGACCGAAGGCAAAGATAACAAAGTTATCTACATGCCTTACGAAGCTAGCAATGTACTCGGTGCCGTAGCTGCCATTAAAGACTTAACCGGCGGTGCAGGCTCCTTACAAGCCGGCAAATAAAAAATAGTAATTTATTAACTAAAAACCCCCGCTTACCGCGGGGGTTTTTAATATGTTACAATTCATACGCTCTATAAGCAGACAAGATACCAATGATTAACACCACGACCAAAAGTTCTATCAAAGTAAAACCCTTTTTCATACAAAACCTCTTATAAATAAGTTTTCGGTAAGCAAACAACATTTTAATTCTTCCTACCTGCCGATTAGGTACATTGTAAAAAAAAAACGGGTCAAGCCTTGGGCGACAAACCCCTTCTTTTCCGCCCTCTTTCAACGAGAGTAGCCACACTGTTTTAGAAATATTGCTCTTTTTTCTTCCATTAAAAAACACCTTTTCTTTTCTGTCATAATGCGCAAACCTTTCTTTCCTTGTTTTCTTCCTCAAAGAAATCATAAATATGTATAATAACGGTATGAACTGTATTTTTTGTGGCATTGCCGACGGCTCCGTAAACACCCAACTCGTTTACGAAGATGATGAAGTGGTGGCTTTCAAAGACTTAAACCCGCAAGCCCCCACCCACCTGTTAATTATTCCGCGCAAACACATTGCGCGCTTATCGGAAGCGGACGAACAAGATGCGCTCCTCTTGGGCAAAATTCTGTTAGTGGCGCAAAAACTGGCCAAACAGTTTAACATCAAGGACTTCCGCCTTGTAACCAACAACGGCAAAGGGGCCGGGCAAAGCGTGGATCATCTGCACTTTCACTTAATGGCCGGGCGTCGTTTTATGTGGCCGGCCGGGTAAATTTGCGCCAAAATACGCAAAATAAGGTATAATATCTATAAGGTAATTTTTTACTTTTTTATTTTGAACTACTAGCTGTAGAAGGTGGTGAAATTCGTAATGGTTTTCGTAAAAGTCAGAGATGCCGAACACTTGGAAGAAGCCTTAAAACGCTTCAAAAGAGAATGCGAAAAAAACGGCATTTTGAAAGAAATCAAAAGACGCGAAACGTACATGCCTCCGAGCGTGAAACGCAAAATCAAATCGCAGGAAGCCCAACGCCGCGCCAGACGCACCAAACGCAGACGTTTTTAATTAAAGAAGCACCACAGGCAATAGTCCTTTACGCAAGTATCGGGCTATTGCCTTCTTTGCCTTTAATCCAAGCGCATTTCGGCGGGACGGCGTGAACAACAATATCATCGAAGCAATCAAAGACAGAATAGACATTGTGGAATTTATCCGGCAATATGTACCGAGTCTTAAACGCGCGGGTAAAACCTACAAGGCCTGTTGTCCTTTTCATAAAGAGAAGACCCCTTCCTTCACTTGCAGTAGCGAAAAGGGGCTTTTCTACTGTTTCGGCTGCCAGGAAGGCGGCGATATCTTTGGGTTTTTGATGAAAATGGAAGGGCTTTCTTTCAACGAAGCCCTGGAAAAATTGGCCGACATGGCAGGCGTAGAATACAAGCCCGTCAAACCCATGACCGGGGAAGAACACCGCCGCGCCAATTTGCGCCATTTGTTAGATTTTGCCAAGTCTTTTTACCATAAAGAACTTATGTCCGCCGGAGGCGAATTCGCGCGCGCGTACGCGAAGGGGCGGAACTTAACCAAAGAAACCTGCCAAAAGTTTGAATTGGGTTTTGCCAAAAACGATGCCACCAACATCGCCCGTGCGGCCAAGGCCGCCGGATACAGCGAAGCCGATTTGAAAGATGCGGGTTTATGCGTGGGCACTCAATTCGGCCCGCGCGACTATTACCGCAACCGCTTTATGTTCCCCATCATCAACCAACGGGGCGATACGGTGGGTTTCGGCGGACGCATTTTGGGAGAAGGCGAACCCAAATACTTAAACTCGCCCGAAACGGTTTTGTTTACCAAAAGCCATGTTCTTTACGGGCTCAATTTTGCAGGCCCGGCCATACGCAAAGCAGGCAGAGCCGTTCTGCTGGAAGGCTACATGGATGTAATTGCCTGCCACCAGGCGGGAGTGGAATACACGGTAGCCCCGCTCGGCACCAGTTTAACCGAGGAACACGCGCGCCTGCTCAAGCGCTATACGGACAATGTAACCGTCCTTTTCGACCCCGATGCCGCCGGTATCAAAGCGGCTTTGCGCGGGGCGCTTATTTTGATTGAACGCGGGCTTTTTGTGCAGGTGGCCTCTCTGCCCGAAGGCCTTGACCCGGACGAATACATCGCCAAATACGGCAAAGATGCTTTTGAAAAGATTTTAGACCAAGGGCAAGATTTAATTGCCTTTCACACGGCGTTGCAACTGGAAATGTACGAAAAACCGTTGCAAGCGCAAGATAAAACCCGCATTATCAGCGAACTGGCGGAAACCATCGCCAAACAGCCGGACGAAATCGTCCGCCGCGAGTGGGCCAAATATGTGGCGGAACATATCGGCGTAGATGAGCAACTGGTACTGGAACGGCTTAGAAAGCCCGTTACCCCTTTTGTGCGCCGTCCGCAAGCGGCCCCGGTTAACTCCCCCCCGGCTACCCCGGCGGAAGAAGAATTGACCGCTTGGCTGATGCGCTCGCCCGAATATGCGGCTTTATGTGCGGGCCTGACGGCGAGAGATTTTTCCTCTCCCTTGGCTTGGAGAACTTTTGAGGCGGTACTTACTTGCGCCCAAGAAGACCCCGAAGCCCAAACCTTGCCCGAGCGGGCGGTGTTAAAAGCCCCCGAGTGCAAAAACGAAATTTTCAAATTGGCGTTATTGCAAACGCCGGCCGATTTTGACCCCCAGCGCGATATTGCGGCGGGCACGGCCAAACTGGCGCAGGCCGGTATGCAAAAAAGACTGGACGAAATAAAACATCAAATGAAAAAATTAGGCGCAGGCAACGTGCCGCCGGAAATTTTCAAAGAATATATGCAGTTGCAAACCAAATTAAAAAAATAAGGCAGTTGAGGACATTATGGCAACCGGAAATAAAGCGTTAAAAGATTTATTGGAAGAAGGTAAAGAAAGCGGTTTTCTGTCGTTGGAGGAACTAAACCGCTCTATCGCAGCAGCAGACATGAGCGCCGAAGATATTGACGGCGTAATGGGCACTTTGGACGATTTGGGTATCCAAGTGGTGGATCAGAAAAAATTCAAATCCGTCGCCGCCCAAGAAAAAGAAGCCTTAAGCGAAGATTGGTCTGCCAGTCCCGATATTTCCAACTCTATTCGCATGTATCTTTCCGAAATGGGTAAAGTGCCGCTTTTGTCCCGCGATGAAGAAATTACCCTGGCCCGCAATATCCGCGAACGCGAAAAAGAACTTCGCAAATTGGTGTTGGAATCGCCCATCACCATGCGCGAAATTTGCAACTGGGAAGAATTGGTGGATCAAGAAGAAATGACCACCAAAGAGCTTATGCCCCGCGGTAAACGCACCACGCGCGAACTCAACAACATGCGCAAAAAACTCAAAGACGCCGCCACCTTTATCGGCAAACGCGAACAAGAAATCACCAAACTGATGAAGGAACTGCGCGAAGGCGAACTGAGCGATAAAAAACGCAACAATTACATTGAAAAACTGGAAGCCAAACAAAAAGAAGTGGTAACCACCATTACCAAATTAAACTTAAACCAAAACAAAATCAAACGCTTAACCAACAAAATCAAAAACTTGGCCAACCGTTTGAACGAAACCCGCGGCGACATGAACCGTTTTGACGAATACTTCGGTGCTTATGCCGATGTAAAAAAATTGGTTTATAAGGTTACCCACAAAAAAATTACCGAAAAAGAATTCAAAAAACAAACCAAATTTACCTTGCCCGAATTGGAACGCGCGTTGGCTAACATTGAAGATGTAAAACGCCGCCACGAACAAATGGTGGAAATGTTGCCCATGACGGAAAAAGAATTTCTCTCCTTCAATGACCGCATCGTGTTTTTTGAAGATATGATTTTGCAAGACAAATTAAAACTCATCAAAGCCAACTTGCGTTTGGTAGTGTCTATCGCCAAAAAACATGTGAACTCTAATTTGGAACTTTCCGACCTTATTCAAGAAGGCGGCTTGGGGCTGATGAAAGCCGTGGAAAAATTTGAATACAAACGCGGATTTAAGTTTTCCACTTATGCCACGTGGTGGATTCGCCAAAGCATCAACCGCGCTATTGCCGACCAAGCCAACACGATTCGTATTCCCGTGCACATGAAAGAGTTGGTTTCCAAACTCACTAAAGTAACCAACAAATTCCGCCAAGAACACGGCCGCGAGCCCACCTTGGAAGATTATTCCAAAACGCTCCGCCTGTCTGTGGAAAAAGTGAAAAGCGTGCTCAAAATCATGCAAGATCCTATTTCCCTTTCTACCCCGATTGGCGAAGACGAGGATTCCAACCTGGAAGATTTTATTGAGGATAAGAACGGGCCGAACCCCACCAGCGCGGCGGTGGATTTCCTGCGCAAGCAAGAAGTGGCCGATGTGTTGGCTACCTTATCCGAACGCGAAGCCAAAATCATCAGCCTGCGCTTTGGGATTGATTCGGGCTATCCCCGCACCTTGGAAGAAGTGGGTAAAATGTTTAATGTAACGCGCGAACGCGTGCGCCAAATTGAAGCCAAGGCTATTCGCAAACTGCGCCACCCCAGCCGCACCAAGATGCTCAAAGATTACCAAGAGTAAAAATAAAAACACCCCCGCCAAATTGGCGGGGGTGTTTTATAAATGTTTTCGCGGAAAAATTATTTTTCTTTCTTTTCGGCAAACATACCGCGTAAAAATTCTTCCACCAAAGGTTTGGAGCCTAACCCTACCCCAATCGCAAACGCAAGCCCCAAAGAGGCCAACATAATCGTTACCACCGTGCTTACCAACTGCGAGGCAAAGCCCAAGTTTTCTATAGCCAAAAGCGCACAGAAAAACACAATAAACGCATTTACACAGCGGGAGATAACAAATCCCCCCGTTAAATTATTGGCTTTGGCCGAGTTTTCAACAATGTTCCCCACCAACTTGCCGAACAACAACCCGGCAAACAAAATAACCACCGACACAAAAAGCGTGGGGATAAATTCCAAAAAGCGGGTAAACAGGTCGCGTATGGCAGTTAAGTGTAACACATCGGCCGCCAGGACAATCGCATAAAAAATAACCGCCCAGGCCAACACAAACGCCAAAATATAGGTGGGCGACTTCCCCAACCCGAACCGCAAACACAGTTCGTTAATACCCAATTTGGCGGTTTTATCATCAAACGAAATCTTGTTCAGCACTTTTTTAATAAAAGCCCCCACCCAACGGGAAAGATAGAGCCCCAACACCAAAATAAGCAGTGCAATCAGTAACGAACAAAACACTTTCAAACTGCTTTGCCCCACCCCGAGCAAATGCTCGCTGATTTGACGGGAGATAACTTCAAAATCCATTTTTTCTTCCTCCTTTTTTTTAATTGTAGCATATATTATTTGTAAAATAAGAGTATAGCACTATGGTAAACAGCACTCAAATTCAGTACCTAAAAGGCATCGGGCCCGCGAAGGCAAAACTTTTCGACCGTTTGGAAGTTTCCACGGTGGAAGATTTGCTCCATTATTATCCCCGCACCTATCAAGACCGCCGACTGGGAGTGCCCCCCAATGAGTATAACTCGGACGCCTTGGTGGTATTCAAAGGCCGCGTACTTCGCACGCAGGAAATACCTGCCCGCAGCGTGCTGATTTTCAAAGCATTTTTGGAAGATGAAAAAGGCCAACAAATAGAGTGTACCTGGTTCAAAAAACGCATGTACCGCGCGTTTCGGTTTGACCCGTTCGGGCAACTGAAAAAAGATTTCCGCATGAACAGCGAAGTATGGGTAATCGGCAAACGGGACGACAAAAGCAATTTTTTCGGCAACAAAGTAACCGTGGACGAACAATACCCGGCCGAAGATGCCCTAACCGCTTTGCACGCGGGGCGCCTAACGCCGATTTATTCCCTCACGGAAGGACTTACAAACAAGCAATTTCGCCTGTTTGTACACGAGGCTTTACAAACCGATTCTTTGGCACGCGAGCCGGAAATTCTGCCCCCCTCTTTATTATCCAAACGCAAACTTTTAAGTGCGCCTCAAGCCTTAAAAGCAATTCATTTCCCTAACTCTATCGCCGAGTTGGAAAGCGCACGCAGACGCCTTGCCTATGAGGAATTTTTACTCTTGGCAACGGCCTGGGGTATCAAACGCACCCAAACAAAAATTCTGGATAAGGACTACACCTACGAAATCAAAAAAAATTTATTAACCCCTTTCCGCGAACAACTGGGTTTTGAGTTTACCAACAGCCAAAAGAAAGTAATTAACGAAATTTTTAAGGATTTATGTTCCCCCCGCCCCATGAACCGCCTGTTGCAGGGTGATGTGGGTTCCGGGAAAACGGTGGTAGCGTTGTGTGCCATGTTACTGGCTGTGGAAAACGGCTATCAGGCCGCGCTTATGGCTCCCACGGAAATTTTAGCGGAACAACACTACCTTACCTTTAAGCGCATCTTAAAAGGGCTCCCCGTCAATATAGCGGTGCTTACTTCCAGCACCAAAGCCGCCGCCAAAAAGAAAATCTTAAAAGAATTAGCCGACGGAACTTTGCACCTCTTGGTAGGCACGCACTCCGTGATTCAAGACGATGTAAAATTTAACAATTTGCGTTTAGCCGTTATTGACGAGCAACACCGCTTCGGCGTAAAACAACGCAGTAAATTAAAGGAAAAAACCGCCAAATTAGATTTGCTGACTATGACGGCCACCCCAATCCCGCGTACCCTGGCCCTCGCTTTTTACGGCGATTTGGAAGTTTCCACTTTAAGCGAACTCCCCCCCGGCCGCCAGCCGATTCAAACAGAAACCGCCACCAGCAAACTGGCTTACGCGCGCGTGCGGGAAGAAGTTGAAAAAGGACGCCAAGCCTATATTGTTTTCCCTTTAATTGAGGAAAGCGAAAAAATTTCCGCCAAGGCCGTTACCGAAGAATTTGAAAAATTAAAAAAAGTATTTCCGTCACACCGATTGGGCATTTTGCACGGGCAAATGAGCCAAGCCGAAAAGGAAAGTGTCATGGCCGATTTTGCCGCACACCGACTTGATATTTTGGTAGCCACCCCCGTTATTGAGGTAGGCATTGATGTTAAAAATGCTACAGTTATGGTGATTGAAAATGCCGAACGATTTGGCCTGGCCAGTTTGCACCAGTTGCGCGGCCGTGTAGGCCGAGGCGAACACGAAAGTTACTGCATTTTGGTACCCCAACACGCAGGAAGCGTAGCCAAGGAACGGGTGGACATTATTTGTGCCACGCGAGACGGCTTTAAGATTGGTGAGCGAGATATGCAACTGCGCGGGCCGGGTGAAATTTTAGGCACACGCCAAAGCGGGGAACTGGAATTTAAGGCCGGCGATATTTTCAAAGACCGCGATATCCTTTACTGGGCCATTGAAGACCGCGACGAACTTTTATCCGCCGACCCGGGGCTTATCCAACCCGAGCACGCCCTTTTCCGCCGCAAATTAGCCGAACTATACGAAAAGAACTGGCACTTGATTGATTTAAGTTAATACAATTAAAATTCGTGTTCTAAGGTTTTCCAACCTTGCCCTTCCAATGATTTACAAAATGAGCGTCCGGAATCGGTATAAACGGTGTGACACCGCATGACCCACTCATTTTCTACATCTTGTTCAAAATCTCCCTTTGTCGCAGGTTTTACCACACTAATTTGATAAATAGGGTCATTATCCGTATGGGATAAACCAAAATGACAGCCATGGGAAGCACAATAAGCGGAATCAAACACAAAAAACTTACTTTTGGACAAATCAGGCATTTCTAATGTAGAATAATCCTCAAAATTTACTTGTTCGGAAGGATATCCCCCATTTTCAAGCAAAAAAGCATCACTCCCCTTCTTAAAAGCATCAACAGCCGGTATAACCTCTGCTGCAAACCGTGCTTTGGCAACAGCCTTTTGATATTGCGGAAGTGCCACCGCCGACAAGATACCAATGATTAACACCACGACCAAAAGTTCTATCAAAGTAAAACCCTTTTTCATACAAAACCTCTTATAAATAAGTTTTCGGCAAACAAACAGTACTACAATTCTTCCTGCCTGCCGATTAGGTACATTGTAAGAAAAAAAAAAAACGGGTCAAGGCCCAGCGCCCGGGCTCCCCTTTTTTCCGCCCTCTTTCGACGGAAAGAGCCACACTGTTTTAGAAATGTTGCTCTTTTTTCTTCAATTAAAAAACAACTCTTTCTTTTTCTGCCAGCAGAAAAACAAATAAAAAGCCTCCCTTTTGGGGAGGCCTTAAATTTTGAACCGTGCTCATTACAACGGGATATTCCCTTTTTTCGGGTTTTTGTGTTTTGGGTCGCGTTTGTTTTTAAGCACTTGGAACGCACGGATAATTTTTCCGCGGGCTTCGGAAGGTTCAATAATTTCATCAATAGAACCGTTCGTGGCCGCCTGATAGGGAGAGGCAAACTTATCGGAATATTCCTGCGTCATTTTTTGTTTCAATTCTTCTTTTTTGGCGGGGTCTTGCTCGGCTTTTAAGTCGCGCGAATACAAGATTTCCACCGCGCCGCGCGGGCCCATTACGGCAATTTCCGCACTGGGGAAGGCAAAGTTAAAGTCCCCACGCAAGTATTTGGAACCCATGGCAATATACGCACCGCCGTAGGCTTTGCGAAGTACCAGGGTTACTTTCGGGATATCCGCTTCGGAATAGGCGTATAAGAGTTTCGCACCGTGGCGAATAATACCGCCATGTTCTTGGGCAACACCGGGCAAATAACCGCCGGTATCCACTAAAGTCAAAAGCGGAATATTAAAAGCATTTAAGAAGCGAATAAAGCGGGCGGCTTTGTCGCTGGCGTCACAATCTAAAGCACCGCCCAAGCAGGCCGGGTTGTTGGCGACTACACCCACCACCTGTCCGCCTAAGCGAATAAAACCGGTAACAATGTTCTTGGCAAAATTTTGGTGAATTTCAAAGAAACCGAAATCGTCTGCCAAACGCCAAATGATGTGATGAATACGGAACGCCTTTTTCGGATCCATTTCGCATACGCGTTCCAACACGGGTACACTGCGGTTGATTTCGTCGCTGGTGGTATCCAACGGCGGATTTTCTTCGCAGTTTTGCGGTAGGAAAGACAAAAGTTCGCGCACTTGGCGGAAGCAGTCCTGCTCGGACTTGGCCACAAATTGGCACACACCGCTTTTTTCGCTGTGAGGTTGGCTGCCGCCCAAGGTATCAAAATCTACTTCTTCGCCCGTGGCGGCTTTTACGGCACCGGGGCCGGTGATGAACATATGGCTGATGCCTTCCACCATAAAGATAAAGTCCGTAAGGGCTGGAGAATACGCCGCACCGCCCGCACAGGGGCCCAAGATAACGGAAATCTGCGGAATCACGCCGGAGGCTTTTACATTGCGATAAAAAATTTCGCCATATCCGTTTAAGCTATCCACCCCTTCCTGGATACGCGCGCCGCCGGAATCAAACAAACCGATAACCGGAATTTTGGCTTCTAAAGCGCGGTCCATCAAGGTAGCAATTTTTTGGGCATGAGCCAAACCGAGGGATCCGCCCAATTGGGTAAAATCTTGCGCGAAAAGGGCTACTTCTCTGCCGTTAATGCGGCCAAACCCTGTGATAACTCCGTCCCCTTTGATATGTTTATCTTTGATACCAAAGTCGCTGCAGGAACTTTCCATCAGGCTTTTCATTTCAAAAAAACTGTCTGTATCCAATAAATAGGAAATGCGTTCGCGGGCCGTCATCTTGCCTTTATCTTTCTGGGCTTTGATGCGGGCTTCGCCGGCACCTTTTAAGGCATCTTGGGAAATTTGTCTGAACTTCACTAAACTCGCCGGAGCGGGTTGGGCGGACGGTTTGTCCTGTTTCGGGTCCTCAAAAAGTTCTATCATACTCCCTCCAAAATCTGTATTACTTATATTTTACTAAATATGTACGGTTTGCGCCCGCTTAACGGGGCTTGCCTAACGCCACGGAAAACATAAACCCGGGCACTAAACCCTCGGTTTTTAATGTAATTTCCGGGGAGCCCAACCGGTTATATACTTGTGCGGCACGGTCAAAAAACTGTGCGGAACCGTTTACGCACCGCACCTCATAACTATTTAACGAGAGCCCGGTACCTAACAGTTTTACCAAGGCTTCCTTTTGTGTCCACAACGCGGTTAAAAATTCTTCCCCCTCTCCCGTTATTTCGGAAGAGTGAAAAAAATCTCTCGCCCACGCATCAATACGCTTTTCGATGCGTTCCAAATCAATACCGATTAGCGGATAAGTTTGGCTGACGGCAGCCACCGCATATCCGTGGCTGTGGGTAATGCTAAAGGAAAGCGGACTTTCTTGCCCGTGTACTGCCAAGGTGGGTTTACCGTCCGCCTGCGGGAGCACTTCTATCTCATGCAAGTCCGTTAATTGTAAAATTTGGGCCACTAGGGTTTTTAACGCAAATCTGCCTCCAAGCCACTCGGTACGCCGCTTGGGGAAACGGAGCGTTTGGTAAAACGCTCCTTCCCGTTCGCTTAAAATACCGTCAGCCGGAGGCAGACTGGATAAATCTACAACTTTTACTTGATAAGGCATTTCGCCCCGTGATTACTGGCCGATGGCCTGATAACCGTGGATTTCCACCCACACTTCGCCGTTAGCATCAAACACATAGGCATCGTGCAAAGTTTTTCCATCAGCCGTATTACCGCGGTTTACCCCGTACAAATACAACTGGGCAGGCGGTACTTGGTTCTTAAGCACGGCCACTTCGGCGATACCGTCGGGCAAGGTCATTTTGTGTTCCACGCTCATGTCTTGGAAACCGCAGCATTGGAAAGCGGCTTCAATAAGCATCGGGTTAGCCAAAAGCGTGCGCGGGCCATCGTTCCATTGCGGGCGCGGAGTGGTGTTGTACACGGCTAAAGAGGTTTCTTTATTTACGCGTACAATACCGGCAAGCACTTGGAAGGACGGGCCATGGAAATACTTTTGGTAAATTTCATCTTTGCTGACCGTAAACGGAGCATGAATCCCGGCCATGGCATTTTCTTTTACACTGTTCCAGGTGGAGGTAAAAGCACCCAAGGTTTTTGCCGTAAAGTGACGGCGGGTGTTACCCATTTTCACCCCTTTGCTGTTAATAAAGTCGGACTCGATTTCCATATCCGCTTCATTACCGGCGGCTTTACCGATAACACGCACAGCCTGCGGGCGATTGCGCAACAACTTAATCGGCAAGTAGAAGTGAACATCTTTCAACCCTTGCGGAACATTACCCGTCAAAGCGGTAGCCGTTTCCATAAAGGTTTCAATGCCCATTACACCCGGCACATACGGGGTACCTTCGATGGCATGGTCGGCCAGGTAGGGGTCGGAATCTAAGTTAAATTCTTTTTCCAAGTGAATTTCACTCCCTTTTTGCAAGGAAGTTACATTTCCCAAGAAGTGAGTGGCACTTACCGCATTTACCGCAGGCGTAGCCGCGGGAACGGGTGCGGCCGGGGTAACTTCGGGCGTGGCCGGAGCGGCGGGGCCTTGGGGGGCGTCGTCGGAGCCGTTTTCTTCTTCGGCTCCGATTTCGTCCCAATCAATTTTCAATTGTTTGTCCCAGTCCAGTCTGCCCAAAGAACCGGTAAGTACAATTTCCGGCACTTGGCCATAGACGATTTCATCCAAGAAAATTTGCATTCCGTCTTCGGGGTCTACAAAGTCAACTCCGTTGGAGCGCAAGAAAGTTTCCACGCCGGCACGCACACCCATACCTACATTTTTGTAAGCACTCATGGCAATGCTGATAGCGCGATAACCTTGGTTGGAAAGCATCAAAGCACACTTGGCTAAATAATCGTTGGCGGAGGCATAATCGCTTTGGCCCAAGTTACCGTATTTTCCGGCAATAGAGGAGGCAAAGGCGAAGAAGCCGTCATCACGCACAATGTTATTTGCCAAGAAGGAGATAAAACTGGTGGCCTTTACATCAAAGATGCGGTAGTATTCGGCCGGGTCTTTATCGTAAATAAGTTTGGAGCGTTCCAAACCGGCAAAGTGGATAAGCCCGTCCACACGACCGTTTTTAGCTTTGATTTTCGTGCAAACTTCCTTCATCATGGAGGAGTTCATCACGTCGCAGTGGTAGTATTCCACTTCACTTCCCAACTCGCGCAGTTTTTGCAAGTTGTTGTAAAGCGTAATAGAATCTTTCACACGGCCAAAGGCGCGTTCCAAAAGCACCGGAGTGGCTTTTTGGGTCGGGTCGGCTTTCAAATCTTCCCAGATTTGTTTTTTAAGAGCCGCGAGTTCAGCCTCGTTCATAGAAGCCCAGAGCGGTGTTTTTTCTTGGAGTTCAATGATGTCTAGCACAATGATTTTGCTGTGATACTGCGCAGCAATTTTTTGGCTGAGCATCGCCCCGATACCGCGACCGGAACCCGTGAAGATAATGGTTTTACCGGCCAAGTCGAAATGTTTTTTGCTCTTGTTTAAGCGAACCGGCAAGGACAAAATCGTAGAACGGACATTGTCCTTTGTGCCTACTAACAAGCGCATATCTCCGTGGAGAACTTCGTCCATGGTTTTTTGGGCCATTTCGTCCGGAGTGGCGGTGGGTTCAAAATCCATCAGCTTGCCGATAGCACCGGTGCGTTCGTATACATCTTTGCGATAGCAAGATGTACCGCCCGTCAAGGCGCCCACGATGGGGTTGAATTCGTCTTTGGTGCTGTAACCGAAGTTACCGTCCACTTTCGTATTTACGGCAAAGAAGGTGTCGGCATCGGCACGATTGGCCAAGCCCTTTTCAAAAACACGCAAGGCAATGAACAGCGGCATGACATACTTGGTAAGTTCGTTATGCGGGCTCACTTTTTTGTCAAACTTTTTGACAGTTGCCCCAAGCAAGTACACAATACCTTGCACATTGGGATCTTCGGCCGCATAATCTTTCAAGGCAGCTTCGGTTTCTTCGTAAGATTCCCAGTTCACGATGCTGGTATTTTTGCTACGGGTTTTGAGCGTGGTGAATACATGGTATTTTACGCCCAATTCCTTAAATTCTTCCGTGTAGGCTTTAATCAACTGCGAGTTATCCGCAAATAATAAGATGGTGCGGTCTTTGGACAAACGTCTGTTTTCGCGTTGAGCAAGCGGTGCATCGGCTACCGTGGTAACAAAGCGGAGTTTCTTTTCGTGGCAATGTTCGCCTTGGTACCCTTCGCGTTCCGGGCGTTCAGCCAAAGATTCGCGGCGCACAATGGGAGCCGTCGGGTTGGTTTCCAACGCATCGACAGTCGGCGCGGAAATATGATCTTCGGTTACCACATGAGCCGGTTTTTTAGCCAAGGCGGGAGCAACCGGTTCTTCAACCGGGGTTACCGCAGGAGTTTCTACTACAGGAGCAGAAACAACCGGGGTTTCCACCACAGGGGCGGGAGCCGCTACAGGGGCCGCCGCAGGGGCAGAAGCACCTGCATTGGAAAGCACAAAGTTGATGCAGTGGCGAATCGTCGGGTAGTCTTTGAGTTGGATACCGTCTTGTTGGGCAATACCGTAATGTTCGCGCATCGCGGCAAACAGTTCGGCTTGTTTCACCGTATCAATGCCCAAGTCAGCTTCCATATCCAAATCAAGTTCCAACATATCTTCCGGATAGCCCGTTTTTTCCGCTACCATGGTTACTACTTCTTTGGTAACCGTGGCTTCATCTAATGCTTTAGAGGTAGCAGTCGTTACAGCTACGGAAGCGGGTTGCGCCACAGGAGTTTCTACTACGGGAGTAGAAACAATCGGGGCTTCCACCACAGGAGCGGGAGCCGCTACCGGGGCTTCCACTACGGGAACAGGAGCCACTACAGGCGCCGCCGCAGGGGCGGAAGCGCCCGCATTGGAAAGTACAAAGTTGATGCAGTGGCGAATCGTCGGGTAGTCTTTTAATTGGATACCGTCTTGTTGGGCAATACCGTAATGTTCGCGCATTGCGGCAAACAATTCGGCTTGTTTCACCGTATCAATACCCAGGTCGGCTTCCATATCCAAATCAAGTTCCAACATATCTTCCGGATAACCTGTTTTTTCCGCTACCATGGTTACTACTTCTTTGGTAACCGCGGCTTCGTCAAGTGCTTTGGCGGGAGCCGCTACAGGCGCGGGGGCTACCACAGGAGCAGAAACAACCGGAGTTTCCACTACCGGGGCAGGAGCCGCTACAGGGGTGGAAGCACCTGCATTGGAAAGTACAAAGTTGATGCAGTGGCGAATCGTCGGGTAGTCTTTAAGTTGGATACCGTCTTGTTGGGCAATACCGTAATGTTCGCGCATCGCGGCAAACAATTCGGCTTGTTTCACCGTATCAATGCCCAAGTCAGCTTCCATATCCAAATCAAGTTCCAGCATATCTTCCGGATAACCCGTTTTTTCGCCAACCATGGTTACTACTTCTTTGGTAACCGTGGCTTCGTCGAGCGCTTTGGCGGGAGCCGCTACAGGCGCGGGGGCGGCCACAGGGGTCACAACCGGGGTTTCTACTACGGGAGCAGGAGTTACTACAGGGGCCGCCGCAGGGGCGGAAGCGCCCGCATTGGAAAGTACAAAGTTGATGCAGTGGCGAATCGTCGGGTAGTCTTTTAATTGGATACCGTCTTGTTGGACAATACCGTAATGTTCGCGCAACGAAGCAAACAGTTCGGCTTGTTTTACCGTATCAATACCCAAATCGGCTTCCATGTCCAAATCAATATCCAACATATCTTCCGGATAGCCCGTTTTTTCGCCAACCATGGTTACTACTTCTTTGGTAACCGTGGCTTCGTCGAGCGCTTTGGCGGGAGCCGCTACAGGCGCGGGGGCGGCCACAGGGGTCACAACCGGGGTTTCTACCACGGGAGCAGGAGCCGCTACAGGCGCTTGCACAGGCGCGGCAACCGCAGGTTGGGCGGCAGGAATCGCTTTCACTTTATCTACAAACGCTTGGGAACCTTCCATCACCAAGGCCGGTTTTACACCGTGTTTGTAGTTGTCTTTGATACGAAGGGTGTTTTGTACCACTTCCAAGACAGGGGCTTCTTGCCCGGAAATTTCTTTCAACCAAGCTTCGTGTTTGGCGGTATCCGCAATGCGCGGTTCGCCTTCTTGCCAGGCTTTTTCTAATAAAGTCATACCTAATTGGGAACCAAAACCGGCGGCTAAGCGCAAGGCATATTTGAAGTTGTAATGACCGCCTTTACTCAAAGTAATACCTTCCAATTCGGGGTCGGCTTCTTTGAAGTTGGCAATCGGCGGCACAAGGCCCGTGTTCAAACAGCGCACGGCAATGGCATCTTCCAAACCGGCACCCATAGAGTGACCGGTGAAACCTTTGGTGTTGCTGACAATAACACTGCTTACATCAGCACCAAAGGTAGATTTCAACGCATACGCTTCCGCACTGGCAGAACCGCCGCGGGCAGGCGTATAAGTTTCATGCGAAATGAAAACGAGTTGTTTGGCAATATCCGAGCGGTTAAGGCCGTATTGTTTTTCAGCCGTAGCCACCAGGCGATTCATTACATGAGCCACATGGCCCACATCTAAGCGGGTTACATGGAAACCACTGTTGGCAATTTCGGCAGATAACAACTTGGCAAGCGGTTTCATACCGCGTTTGGACACTTCGGCTTCATCTTCCACAATCAAAGACACGGCGCCCATACCCACAATCATACCGTTGCGGCGGCGGTCAAACGGAAGCGCGGCTTTGGTTACATCGGCTTCCGTAGTAGCGGCACCGGAGGCCAAGAAGGCGGTTAAAATCCATTCGGACACATTATCGTTCGTGATATCATCAGCACTGATAACGATTACGCGTTTGCAGCGGCCCAACTTAATCCAGTCCTGCGCCACGGCAATGGCTTGGGCGGTAGAGGCGCAAGCCGCACTCATGGCAGTAGCCGGCCCGCGGGCACGAATCCATTGGCAGAAATGGGAGTGGGCAATGATAATGGTTTTTAAGATAAATTCGGAAGTAAAGGCTTCGGGTTCCACTTCTTTATCTTTGAAGTTTTCCTGATACCAGGCTTCAATTTCGGCTTTTAAGGCCGGGTCGGAAATTTGGGCAATAAATTTGTCGCAGAAGGCGCGTACTTCCTGAGCGGTTTTGTTGTTCAAAAGACCGCGTACGCGTTTGGTCAAATCGCCCATCATGCTATTGGCTACCGGGAAGGCAGAGGTAAAGATTACACCGGTTTCGTCAATCATGTCGGCAGGGAGACCCCAACGATCCGGTAAATATCCACCTGTAGAAGTGGGTTTATAATAAAGCACCAACGGAATACCCGCATCTTTGAGCGCAAGCATACCTGCAGCAATCGCCAATTGGAAACTGCGATCCATGGATTTCACCCATTTAGCAGGCAAGCCAAATTCTTTTTCCAAATCAAACGCACCGCCTTTAGCCGAGAGTTTAATGGCCTGGCTGGCAGAGGTTAAGCGTTCAAAGCGGTGGTTACCGTCTTTAGATTTGATGACAAACTCTACATGTTTATCAATTTGTTTCTGTTGGGTAGCGGCATCCACGGGTTCAATCATATTGCGCCCGGAAAGAATTTCATCAAGCACCCCTTCGCGGAAGATTTTATCCCAAGAACCGGGCCCGCCGGCAGCAATACCGCTGATAACTACATTTTTGGCAGTGGCAGGCACTCCTTGAGCCGGAGCGGTTTGACACACGCACGGAGTATTCGCTTTAACGGTACCTTCGGTTTTTTCTACTGCGGTAGCGTTGCCGGTTACCCAACCCGTAAAAGCGGGGTTGTAAGTGGCATTGTTACCAAACATATCGGTACCCGTCCAATCCAAAGCGATACCGGAAGAAATCAAGTTGGCGAACAAGTCGTTAAATTCCACAATGCCGCCTTTTTTGGGGTGATTGGAAGCCAACACTTTGATGTCTTTTTTATCGGCTAAAGTGTTGGAAGCCAAAGCGGAAAGCACACGTTTCGGCCCGCATTCCACAAACAAGCGTACGCCGGAATCGTAAGTGGTTTTAAGTTGTTTAATCCACTCCACGGAATGAGAAATCTGCGTGACCATTAAGTCTTTGATTTTTTCCGGATCGTTCGGGTAGAATTCCGCCGTTACGTTCGTAGTAATCGGCATTTTGGGGGAGTTAAACTGAAGCGTATCTAAGAAAGCACGATACTGCGGCATGGCCGGTTCGATGATGGCGGAGTGGAAGGCGTGAGAAACCGGAATTTGTACCGCTTGGATACCCATATCCGTAAACATTTTAATGGCATCATCAATCGCTTTGGAAGCACCGGCAATTACGGTTTGGGTGGGGCAGTTTTTGTTGGCTACGGCCACATAACCGTTCACGCGGGCGAGTTCGGGTTCTACTTTTTCCACCGTCGCGGCGATAGAAGCCATTTTACCGTTATCTTCTACTCTGATTTCGCTCATCACTTTTCCGCGGGTGCAAACGGCTTTCAAACCGTTTTCAAAGTCAAAAATACCGGCAGCCACCGCCGCGGCATATTCACCCAAACTGTGACCCATTACCACATCCGGCTTAATGCCGAAGGAGGACAACAAGCGCATCATGGCGATGTCGGCCGTTAACATGGCGGGTTGGGTCATTTCGGTTCTCTTGATGGCGGCTTCGCGTTCGGCAATTTGTTCTTTGGTTTCGCCGGGTTTGCTCCACAAGGTTTCCGTTAAGGTTTGGCCAATAATATCCGTCAATAAGCGGTCGGCTTCGTCAAAGGTATCTTGTACGATTTTGTATTTGGTGGCCAAGTCTTTCATCATGTCCACATACTGGGAACCTTGACCGGGGAACATAAAGCAGACTTTGGGTTTAATTTCGGAAGGAGTAAACGGATAAATACCTTTCATGCGCAAATACAAAGATTCCTGTTCCCACACATCTTGAGAAGAGGCCGTTTTCTTGAAAAATTCAATTTTTTCTTTCAATTTTTCCGGGCTTTCCACATTGATGGTTACCGCAAATTTGGCGGGCTTGGCAATGTGGTTTTTGTAAGAAATGCTGGGGAGGTAGGTGGGATCGTATTGAATAGCCACGACGGCTTTATCCAATACATTAAAAAGTTCCTGTTTTGTGTCGGCAGAAAAAGTTAATACATCACCTTGAATTTTTTCACCGGGCACATGAAGGGTATAGTTGCTGCTCATGTTTACATTCTCCTGTTTGGGGGTAGCGGGTACAGCACATTGGCAAACTTGGGTTTCTTCGGTTTTCTTGAGTAAACCGTCGTTCATTTCTTCCATTGCCACGTGGAAGTTGGTTCCGCCGAAGCCGAAGGCAGACACATTGGCACGGCGCACTTTGTCGGTCGTCCAATCCTGCGTTTTGGTAATCACGCGGAAGGGGCAGGTGCTCCAATCCACAATGGGGTTCGGGGTTTCAAAATTGACAGAGGGCGGCAATACCTTATTATATAAGGCCAGCGAGGTTTTGATTAACGAAGCAATACCGGCCGCGGCTTTGGCGTGACCGATTTGGCTTTTTACACTACCAAGCCCAATGGTACCGGGCTTAGCATACGGAGCAAAAATTTCGTTCAGCGCGCCCAATTCCACGGCATCACCTACGCGGGTACCGGTGCCGTGCGCTTCCACCAGGCCTACTTCGCCGGGGGTATAGTCGAGTTGTTCGAAGGCTTTTTCCACGGCAATTTTTTGACCTTTGGGGTTAGGAGCGGTAATCCCTTTTCCTTTTCCGTCGGAAGAAGCACCTACCGCACGAATGACGGCATACACTCTGTCTCCGTCTTTTACGGCATCGCTTAAGCGTTTCAAAATAACCATACCGGCGCCTTCGGCCATTACAAATCCGTTGGCACGGGCATCAAAAGGATAGGAACCCGTTTCGGACAAGGCACCGATTTTGCAGAATTTAATGTAAGCGGAGGGAGACATCATTTGATCCACGCCGCCGGCAATAGCCATATCAAAATTGCCCATGCGAAGACCATTGACGGCTTGGTCGATGGCGGCCAAAGAGGTAGCACACGCGGCATCGACGGCAAAGTTAGTACCGTGCAAATCAAAAAGGTTGGCTACACGACCGGGAATTACGTTGGCAAGTTCACCCGGCATGGAGTCTTCGGTAATGGGAGTGAATTTTTCCCGTACGCCCGCGTCAATTTCATCAATCATTTTTTGGGCGTCTACCGGAGAAAGAGATTTGTAGGTTGTGGTATTTTTCAAAATTTCATACAAGAACGGGCGGTTCAAGCGAGTGTTGGACATTTCGTTCTTCATGCCGCCCATAGAGTTGCCGATAATGACCGCGGTGCGGTTATGGTCAAACTCTTTTTTATCGTAGCCGGAATCTTCCAACGCCATACGGGTCGTTTCAATGGCTAAGTGTTGGACGGTATCCATTTGCTTGGCAATTTGCGGAGGGATACGATATTTTAAGGAATTAAATTTGAAAGTTTCGGGAATAAAACCGCCGATTTTGGAATATAATTTATCTTCGGCTTTGTGATCGGGACTGTAGAACAATTTGTAATCCCAATAAGATGCGGGGATTTCGGTGATGCAATATTTACCTTCTTTAATGTTGTTCCAGAATTCGTCTTTCGTTAACGCTCCGGGCATAATAGCGCCAATACCAACAATGGCGATAGGTTCCAGGTTCTTATTTTTCATTTGATCTCCTGCTGCAAATCCTCTTTTCAATTTGCAACTATATAGATATATTTTATTAAATTAAGCAGGAGCAAACAAATTTTGGGAACATTTTTTTGTAATTAGGGTTGACAAAATTTAATTCAGTCTGTCAGGTTTTTACTATTTTTCACCTTGTTTTTTTGCCTTCTCGTCTAAAACAACAAATCAAACAGATGGCGTTTTTTGCAAATTTACCCTCCTTTTTGCTTTTTTGGTTGTCTTTGTTTTTCATAAAAAGCAAAACCGTCGCTATTTTTGCGACGGTTTTCAAAAACAAAAAAGGGTGCTTCTATTCTTCCGGGTGGCTTTCGGCCACTTTCATTTTTTCCAATTCTTCAATCAAACTAAGCAAAGTCGGCTGCAATTTTGTGATGTATTCTTGTTCAAAAGTGCTGATACGTTGTTCCATACGGGCCAACTGTTTAGCCAAATCTCCGTTTGATTTATCATGCGCCATTTTCAATTCTTCTAAGCGGTAGTGCAACTCTTTCGTTTTTTCCTTCAAGTCCGCCACATCCATAGAAGCCCCCCCTTGCAACGATTGCAAAATAGAGGCACGCGGTTTGAAAGCCGGCGGTTGGGAAACGGTTACCACGGTTAAATCTTCCACGGCGGGTTCAAAATCCGTTTCATGGGCAAGCGCCGCACGGTATTTGGCCGTAAAGACAAACAACAAAATAAAACAAACGGTAAAGCCGATTAGTTGTAAAATGATTGTAGTTTCCATACTCTTATATTAGCATATTTTTAATTATACTTTGTGGTTTAGTTGTCATCTCCCCTGTCAATACGGGTATACGGATCTTTGAAGATGGAAGCAAGCTTCGAAGGCAAAACACGCACAAAGCGGGAACATAACCACACCCCCCACAATACCATTACCAACACCACAAATCTTCCCGCTGCGGGGTGGGCATGGTACCACCTCACAAACCAACCCCATGCAATAAACCCCAAAATAACAACGGCTACCGCAGCATATATCAATTTGTTTTGAGTGTGTTTCACTGCCTTTTTCCTTGCCCTTTCAACGGGGGAGTCTTTTTTGATTATTCCGTATAGTAATTATCAAAATAACCCGTAATGTAAATAACCGGGGTTCCCTTGTCGCCGGAACCGCTGGTTAAGTCGCACAGGGAACCCAACAGATCGGTCAACCGGCGGGGAGTCGTTCCCAAGGCTTGTCCGCCCGTGTTAGATTCCACCGCCTTACGAACATCTGCACCGGAGTCAATCAACGATTTTAATTTCGTTTCATGCGGCATACCGCCAAGACCTTCCGTAGCGGCAGGGCTTACAAGAGGATCAGCCAATTCCCAAATACCGGTGGCAGGGTCTTTATAGGCACCGTCCCCATAGATAAACACTTCCGTATCCACGGCCGTTTTCTCTTTGAGAGCGGCTTGCAAGCGTTCCACAAAGGTGCGGCAGTCGCGCGGGAAAAGTTTTACGCGGTCTTCGTTGGAATAGTTGGCACCCAACAAGCCGAAATCCGGGTTATAGCCGGCTCCTTCGCGGCGCGGTTTGGCACAGATATCGGCTAAAGTGTGAACCGTAAAACCGGCTTCTTGAAATTTTTGCGCATATACATGGCGGTTATGCACCGTACATACCAGCACTTGCCCGCCTTGCGCCTTGCGTTCGCGGATAAAATTATCAATGCCCCACACAAATGAAACGGAAATCTTGTCCGGGTCGATATCCTTATATAATTTGGCATAATTGGCGCCCGTAATCGGGTGCACAAATTGGAAGTACTCGCTGTCTTCGCCAAAGATGCCTTCCTTATAGGCGTAGGCATCTTGGCAGGACGGATTTCCCACTTCGTCCGAAGGCAAGGTAAATACAATGTTTACTTTTCCCTGAATCCCGCGCACGATACCTTTAAGCATGGGCCAAAAACGGTTACGGCTGAAAATAGGAGAGAAAATAGTTACATCGCCTTGCGGGAAAAGTTCTTTTGTATCGGCGGCGATATCGTCCAGTGTTACAAAATTCCCTTGGCTGCGGGCCACCAAAGATTCGGTTACCCCCACTACCCCGCGCGGCTTAAAAACAAAACCTTCTTCCTGAGAGGCTTGCCATAAAGTTTCGGCAATCACGGGTACTAAATCGGTTCCTTCTTTAATAAGCGGCATACGAATACCGCGGGAAACAACACCACTATAACGCATAAAAACTCCTGAATATAAGTTAACAACCGTTCAAATTTTTACTTCTGTTGGCTTACCACTACAAAGCAAGCGAAAAAAAGCGCACCGTACATACCCACCGTACAAGCGGCACGAACCAGACCGTTTACTCCCGGCCCCCAAAGGTAGATAACACTACCCAACAAAAGAAAGGTAATAAATCCTGTAATATTCCATTTCAGTTTCATATTTCTTCCTATTTAATAACGGTACCCGTTTGACCTGTTTGATAATGCACGATACGAATTTCCACCCCTTTTTCTTTGGCTAAGCGCACAGCATCGGGGTGGAGCACATTGGCACCGTTCAAGGCCAACTTATACATTTCGTCAAAATCTAAAACTTCGTATTTTTGGGCCTTTGTGTCTTTGTTGGGGTCTGCGGAATAAACGCCGTCCACATCTTTTACCATTTCTACATGGTCAGCCCCTAATTGAGCGGCCAAAAACACGGCCGACACATCGGATCCGCCGCGCTTAAGCGTGGTGATTTCTTTGTTTTCGCCAATCCCTTGGAAACCGGCCACTATCGGCACATGGCCTTCTTGCACTTCTTTTACCAAACGGTCTCCTTTAAGGGACAGAATATCGGCCCCCGTATGCGTGCAGGTAGTAATAAGGCCGATTTGGGAACCCGTTAAAGATACGGACGGTACCCCTTGGGCACGCAGAGCAATGGAAAGAAGGGCCACGCTGACACGCTCCCCGGTGGTAACCAGCATATCCAATTCCCGTTTATCCGGATTGGGAGCAATGCTGTAGGCATGGTCTAAAAGAACATCGGTTAAATTCCCGTTAGCGGAAGCCACCACCACCGGAATATAATTATCCTCGTAGCGGGACTTAATCAATTCCGCCGCCATTAAAAGTTTTTGTTTGTTGGCCAGCGTATTGCCGCCAAATTTCATGATGCAAATTTGTCTCATATTTTGTCCTATAACCACGGAGCTACCGCGTGGCCGGAAAGCATCTCTTCGTAAGAAGTCCGCTTCCGCACGACGGCAAACTCGCCGCCGCGAACCATCACTTCGGGCACTAACGGGCGGAAATTATAAATGGAAGACATCGCCGCGCCATAAGCCCCAGCACACATTATAGCAAGTAGTTCGCCCGCTTGGGTAGGCTCAATAATACGCGCATGGGCAAAAACATCTCCCGATTCGCAAATCGGGCCGACGATATCGGCAATGATGGGGGCTGTGCCGTGTTTGGTAACGGGCAAAATAGTGTGCCACGCATCATATAAGGCCGGACGAATCAAATCGTTCATACCCGCATCCACAATAATAAAATTCTTTTCCCCGTTGGTTTTGTTATACACCACTTCCGTAACCAAAATACCGGCGTTTCCCACAATAGAGCGCCCCGGCTCCACAATAATATGTTTATTCAGGTGCCCGAGCGTTTCTTTGACCACTTGCGCATAGGCCGCACAGGTGGGCGGGAGTTCCACATTATAGTTAATTCCCATACCGCCGCCTAAGTCGATATTGCTAATTTCAATACCTTCCTTTTCCAGTTCTTGTACCATAGAAGCAATTTTGGTAAATGCCAGACGGAAAGGTTCCACATCTAAAAGTTGTGAGCCGATATGCACCGCAATCCCCGCGATACGCACTCCTTCCATTTGTGCGGCACGGCGGTAAAGCGACAGGGCCTCTTCCCAAGCCACCCCGAATTTATTTTCTTTTTTACCCGTTGTAATTTTTACATGGGTCAACGCATCTACATCGGGGTTTACCCGCAGGGCCACATTGGCTTTTTTGCCTTGTTCTACAGCCAAGCGGTTGATGAGTTCCAGTTCGGCTTCGGATTCGGCATTGATTTGCAAAATATTCATTTTAATTGCTTCCGCCAATTCTTCCCGCGTTTTCCCCACACCGGAAAAAACAATTTTGTCCGCCGGAATACCCGCCTTCAACGCCACATACATTTCCCCGGCCGACACCACATCGGCCCCTCCCCCCAGGCGGGCCAAGGCAGCCACCACGCTTAGATTGGGGTTGGCCTTTACAGAGTAACAAATGGTGGCGTTTTCGTCGGCCAGTGCGCGGCGGTAAGCGTCAAAATTGCGGGTCAATTTTTCCGTAGAGTAACAATAAAAGGGCGTACCGACTTGTTCAGCTATTTTTTTGATGGAAACTTCCTCCGCGCGAAGTTCTCCGTTTTGGTAATGAAAGCACATAGTATTTTCTCCTTTTGCAATAAAAAAACCTCCGCTTACAATTAAGCGGAGGTCATGCAAATTTATAAATTTTAGGTGGCTTTAATTATCCGCAAAATTGTAAGCAAAAGCGCAAGAGTGTTTTTTGCTCTTGTTTTGTTTGCTTACGCGTTTAACGAATAATTGTGTTGCCATACGCTTAGTATAACATAAATAAAAATCTTTGCGCAACAATCTTATAACCTTTTTTCCTGCAGGGAAATGACACTTTGGGCAAGCATACTAACTAAAAGGGGGAAACAAATATGAACAAAAAAATTGTACTGCTACGCCACGGGCAAAGCACTTGGAATTTAGAAAACCGTTTTACGGGTTGGACAGATGTTGATTTAACAGCGCAGGGCACGCAGGAAGCCAGGCAGGCGGGAAAGATTCTTAAAGACGAGGGCTTCCTTTTTAATATAACTTACACATCTTATTTGAAACGGGCGATAAAAACTCTTAATTCGGTATTGGAACAGATGAACTTAGATTGGTTACCCGTTCACAAATCGTGGCGCCTTAATGAAAAGCATTACGGGGCTTTACAGGGACTCAACAAACAGGAGACCGCCCAAAAATATGGGGAAGAACAAGTAAGGAAGTGGCGCAGAAGTTATACAATCCGGCCGCCGGCTTTACAACCGGACGACCCGCGGGCCCCTACGCGTGACCCGAGATATTGGGCAGTTTCCCCCGCGCTTCTTCCGTTGACAGAATCGCTGCAGGACACCGTCGCACGCATTGTTCCTTACTGGCAAGCGGAAATTTTCCCGAAACTGCAATCGGCAGACCAATTGTTAATCGTGGCGCACGGTAACAGCCTGCGCGGTATTATCAAGCACCTTAAACAAATGACGGACGAAGAAATTATCCGTTTTAACTTGCCCACCGCCGTGCCGTATGTGTTGGAATTTGATGAGCAAGGAAAACTGCAAAAAGATTATTTTTTGGGAAACACGGCAGAAATTGAACAAAAAATAAAAATGGTGGAAAATCAGGGCAAAGCAAGCAATTAAAAATAAAAAACCGCGCTTGGGGATTATCCGTTGCGCGGTTTTGTGAATTTTCAAAATTCAGTTCCAATTGGGGCGAAGTTTTTTGATGGCTTTTTTAACCTCGGTTTTTAGTTTCGGATCCACCAAATCTACAAACATTTTACCGTCTAAATGGTCAACTTCGTGCTGGAAGGCTTTAGCCAAAAGACCCCGCGCTCGCTTGACCTGTTCTTTTCCGTGTTCATCCGTATATTTAATGGTTACATCCGTGGCGCGTTTTACTTCGGCCCATAAACCGGGCAAAGAAAGGCAACCTTCTTCTTCCAGTTTTTCCCCTCTTTTTTCAATGATTTCGGGATTGATAATCACATAGCGTTTCAAAGGGGCATCTTCTTCGTCCGATTCCGGAATTAAAATAAGTGCCAGGCGGTAATCCAAACCGATTTGGTTAGCCGCCAAACCTACCCCGCGCACCGCCAAACAGGTTTCCTCCATGTCCTTTAATAACTGCGGAAGAATAGGTTCCAATGTCTTAAAATCCACGGGTTTTAATTTTTGGCGGAGAATATCCTCTCCGTATTTCGTAATGCGTAAGATAGCCATAAATCTATTTTATCATATTGTGCCGTTGCTTTTATGAACGGTCGTTTAATAAAGCGGCCACAGCGCTCGCGTCCTTTTGTGCGCAAAGTTTTTCCACAAACGGGTGGGTAAACTTTTCCGCCAGTGATGCCAAAAGTTGCAAATGTTTGGAGAAAAAAGGCGTTTGCGCAGGGGACAAAAGCAAAAACATCACCCGTACCGAAGCCCCCGTCGGGGTAATAAGCGGTGCGGGCAGCACCGCAAAGGCTGCGGCAAAATCTTCCAGTTCTTCTACGCGAGCATGCGGAATACCGAGCCCCGTTTCCAAAGTAGTACCGATGCCTTGCTCGCGCTTTAATACTTGCTCGGCCACTTCCTGCGCGTTCAGTTGGGGCAAATGTTTGCAGGCCAACTGCGCTAAGCGCATTATCAGTTCCGCTTGGGAAGGTACTTCTTTGGGAAGCCACACTTGTTCGGCCGATACCAACCCGCAAAATCCTTGTTTACATGGTGTCTGTTCTAACATAAGCAATAAATGGTATGCTACAAAAAAACAATGTATATTGGCAAGGCAGAAAAAACGGTTTTATTCCCCCTTCAAAAAAGATAGAATACTAATAAGATGACAGAACAAGACCTGCAACTTTTGTTTCAAAAACTTTCGGACGGACGCACCCCCGACAAGCAAGATTTTAATGCTTCCAAGATGTTTTCTCTATTGGAAGACCCTTTTAGCATTTGGTGTTCCTTCCATGCCCCGCGCGAGGAAGCCGTCCACGAAACAAACCGCTACGAAAACCTAAAGATACGCACAGACCGCAACACCCGGGACGAGTGGATAAAAAAAGAATTTCCGGGGGTGATATTCGTGGCGGGAGAAAATGAAAGTGAACGGTTCAAAAACACACTCTCCGCTATGGCCAAAGGCGAAAGTGCTATTGCCAACGCCGTCTTATGGAACCTGCCCGAAAACTGCTACGGAAGCGTAAACTTATTGGTACGTGCCGACCAAGGCAAAAGTGTCTTCGGCAAGTATCACTATCATATTTTTCAATTCAAACGCGCACACGACTTGAAGGAACATTATGCTTTGCAAGTCTGTCTGTTAAGCCGCATTTTGGGCCGCGTACAAAACTTTACCCCCGAAAGCACACGCGTATTCTTAAAAAACCGCCACATAGATGTTCTGTACCAGGATCATGGGGAACGCCTGGCCCGCGAACTGGCCTATTGGCGTGCAATCCGCGACGGGCAAGCCAAGCCCGAGGCGCATAAACCGCCCAAGGCCGCAGCCGCACCGTGGCGCGTATATGCCAACAAACTCATGGCCCAGACCAAAGATTTGTTGATGCTTCCCGGCCTTAATACCGAAATGCGCCAATGCTTAAAAATTAACGGAATTTATAATACGGACGATGTGGCCCGTGCAGGCTTGGAAAAATTGCAGGGCATCTTGGAAGAACCGCACGCAACCGATTCTTATTATAACGCACAAGCATATTTGCACAATAAGCCGGTACTGCGCGAAGCAGGCCATTTTCCGCCTCCCGTTAAAAAATACAATCTGTATTTTGATTTCGAAGCCACCGAAACTTTTACCAAAGACAATGCTTCCTTTGTCTACCTAATCGGTATTTGGGATAAAGAAGAAAACAAATATGTCAGTTTTGTAGCCAAAACGCCGGAAGAAGAAATCAAAATTTTTGAACAGTTTTACGATTATATAAAAGATTTTGAACATACCGCCCTTTATCACTGGACGGAATATGAAGTAAAAAAGATGAAAAATCTGGCAGGCAAAAACCCGCAGGACGCCGCCAAATTAAAAGCCCTTTGCAATATCTGCTACGACTTAAAAGTAGCCGTTAATAAAGCCTTCTATTTGCCGGCCCCCAGCTTTTCGCTTAAAGCCGCCGCGCCGGCCTTCGGGTTTAATTGGCGCCAGGACGATTGCGGCGCCATGGACAGCATGGTCTATTTTACCAACTGGCTTAAAACGGGCAATCAAGAACTTTTGGATAAAGTACTGATGTACAACGAAGACGATTGCAAAGCCATGCTCGACTTGGAAGAAAAATTAAAAGCTGCCAAAATTTTGGAACTGAAAAAATGAAAAAAGAACGCGCCGTCTTACAAGAGTGTTTACAGGTAGCCGCCCGTATTATCCGCCGCCATTTCGGCAAGGTGGGATACGAACTCAAAAGCAAAGCCAACCTGGTAACCATGGCCGATTTAGCCGTGCAAAAGGCCGTCCTTTCCCTGATTCGCAAGAATTTTCCGGGGCACGATTTCCTGGCCGAAGAAGATGACCTTAAAAACACAGGGGCCGAATACACTTGGGTATTAGACCCTATCGACGGTACTACCAATTTTGCCCACGGGTTTCCGCAATGCAGTATTTCTTTGGCCCTTTTTCATAAAAACGAACCTGTTTTAGGCGGGGTTTTTAACCCGATTTCCAACGAACTCTTTTTCGCCCAAAAAGGGAAAGGGGCTACCCTTAACGGGAAAAAAATTCATGTTTCCCAAACCAAAAAACTGGAAGATTCCCTACTGATTACGGGATTTCCTTACAACCGCTTTGAACGCATGGAAGAACTTATTAACCGGTTTTCTCTCTTCTTAACCTCCTCCCATGATGTACGACGCTTAGGCTCGGCCGCACTTGATTTATGTTGGGTAGCCGCCGGACGGGCAGACGGATATTGGGAAGATAATTTGAACCCGTGGGACGCCTCGGCCGGCACTTTAATTTTGCAGGAAGCCGGCGGAAAAGTTACCGATTACAACGGGAAAAAATACAAAAAAATAAAAGACTATGGCAGCAAATTGCTTGCCAGCAACGGTAAGATTCACAAGCAAATGCTGGGCATTATCCGCCAAAGCATTAAATAACTGTTCTTTGTAAACATTTTTCAACAGATTCCTTCCCTTTATCGGGGGATATCCGTTTTTTTCAGGCCTTCTTTCGCAAGGTTTGATATAATAAAGAGAAAGACGTAAATGTCATGACGAAAAAGGGGTTTGCATGGCTATTAACGTAGTAAAACAATACAGTGTATTCTTAATTAACGAACCGGGAGCGCTTAAAAACTTTGCAGAACTGTTTGTGCGCGAAAATGTGGATATCATTGCTATTTCGCAAGATGTCCGCTACGACGCGGCAGTGGTAAGGTTGGCTGTGAACTATAACGAAGAAATCAGCCACGCGCTGACCAAAGCAGGTTTTACCAGCGTAAAAACAGATGCTATTTGTGTTGATGCACCCAACCGTGTGGGTTTGGCACGGGATATCGGGGCTACCTTGTTTGCACAGGGCATCAACATTACTACCATTTACGGTAGTGCGGGGCCGGGTAATACCAGCCGGTGGATAGTAGTAGTAAGCGATATTACCAAAGCCCTCAACGCATTAGAAGCAAGCGGTCTTTTTAATTAGAATATAGAACAAAACTCCCTGGATTAGAACCGGGGAGTTTTTATTATATTACTGAATAGTGTAGCGGGCATATCCTGAACTGGTTGAAAGATGCGGCCCCAAACTCTTACATAAGTTGACGGCTTTTGCATCGGAGGTTATGGCCCAACAATATAATTTGTTTGCAAGAGCCGTATTATCGGAACGGTGCTGGAAGGAATAAATAATTCCCCAGTTAGTATTTCCGGTGCGGTGGGCAGACATTTTATCGTAGGTGTTACCGGGCTCCCGCGAATCGCCGCGCAAAAGGCAAGTCCAGCCGTCCGGGCACGTCCAATCTATGTCTAAATTTTCCTTATCGCTCGTATAGACTCCGTTGGCCATATAATACACTTCTTCGGCATCTTTGGCCGCCTTCAAAAGATTAACTACTTGGGCCACCCGGGATTTTTCTACCGCCTTGGTGTACTGGGGCAAGGCTACAGCGGACAAAATCCCAATAATTAAAACTACTACCAATAATTCTATCAGTGTAAACCCTTTCATATTACTACCCTATTTCACTTTCTTTTTGGCTTCTTTAAGTTGTTTCTTCCAAGCCTTTTTGGCGGCTTTGTGTTTCTTTTCGGCGGCACCGGATAACAAATCTTCCACCCGCAAAGTTTTTACTTCATCTAAATTAGCCTCTTGCTCTTTCACTTTGGCTTCCCAATTATCCAAATTGGCCCGTTCGGCGGCGATACGGTCCTTCATGTAAGACAACCCATTGTCAACCGCCACGGATACCAATTCCGTCAGTTGTGCTTTGATAGCCGGTTTTTCCGCCGAAGAGGCTTTGCGATAGGCTTTTACCAGTTTCTTAATTTGTTTGCGGCGTTCTTTGGCTTGTTTTTTTCGTTCGGCCGGGGTTAATTCCTTTTGGGCAGAAGGCAAAGCGGCGGCGGGTTCTTCCGCTTTTACTTGTTCGGCGGTAACAGCAGAGGAATCTTGCTTTTGTTCTTCCCCCGCCCACAGGCTACCGGCCACGCATAATAAGAAAAAAACCCACAATAATTTTCTCATAAAATCTCCTTAATCTAAAGCGGTGTCACGCACACCCGCTTCTTCAAAACCTTTCGCACGAAGTTTGCATGAATCACAACGTCCGCACGGCTTTTGACCACCGGCATAGCAACTCCAAGTTAATTCAAAAGGCACTTTTAATTGGGCGGCCATTTTAACAATTTCCGCCTTGGACAAGCGCATCAAAGGGGCCAATACTTCAATTCCTTCGTTCACACCCGTTACCGTCCCACGGTTAAGTGCATCGGCGGCCGCCTTAAAGAAAGCAGGGGTGCAATCGGGGTAACCCGAGAAATCAATAGCGTTCGGCCCGGCGACAATCGCTTCTGCACCGACGGAATCCAACAAAGAACCGGCAATAGACAAAAACATCAGGTTGCGCCCCGGCACATAGGTGCTGGGAACGCCGTTTTTCGGGATATCTTCTACCGCGACATCGGGGATGGTTTGGTTTTTATCTACCAAAGAACTCGTGGCAAGCCACGGCAAATTTAGAGTAATCAAATGATGTTTTACTCCCAAGTTGCGGGCAATCATTTGTGCGGCCAATACTTCCCGGTCGTGGCGTTGCCCGTAGGACACGGTCAAGGCTTCACACTCGTAGCCTTGGGACATCGCCCAATATAAACAGGTAGTGGAATCAAGCCCGCCCGAAAAGAGCACGATGGCTTTTTTATTCTTTTTCCCGCCGAACGAGTCCGCCTTTGCCGTTGCAGGAGCTTCCTTAACGGGGGCCGCCGTTTCTTCGGCCAGTTTAACGGAAGCGGGTGCTGGCGCTACAGTTTCTTGAGGGGCAGGAGTTTCTTTCACCGCGGATTCGGCCTGAGGGAGGCTTTCCTCACTCGGTTTCTCATCGGCGGTTTTTTTCAAAATATTGTCCAACGGGTCGTCCGTAACGGGGGCAGGTTCCGCGGCTTGTGCAGAAGATTGATTTTTGCGGAAAAAAGCCTGTTCCAACTCTTCTTTTTCCTCTTTGACGGAACGCACAATATTGGAAAAGAACCCTTTTATTTTAGATTTGGCTTCCTGCGCCTTCTCTTGCATTTCGGCGGAGGATATTTTCTCATGAAATTCGGTGGCTTTTCCTTGCACGGAACTGGAAACGCCTTTTAGAAAACCGGTCAATTTACTTTCGGTCTTTCCCGTTTCCTTTTTAGCGGGATTGGGAACCGGTACAGAGGCAAAAGGCTCATCACCCAACTGGCCTAAAGAAACATTTGCCATCAATTGGGTGGCTTCTCCCGGCGTGTAAGAAGTGGTGGACACCCCCGCCTCGGCCATGCGGGCCGTTTGGATAATCCAATTATCCGGGGCCGGGGTTCCCGCTTGATGAATAGCGGCAAAAGTTTGTTGTGAGCTGAAAGAAATTTGCGGCACGGAATCTAAACAATTTATTTTGAAGGCCAAGGCCGCATCTTTGGCAGCCGTTTTAGATCCCTGTTCAATGTATTCGTTCAAACGCAAGGTATTGCCGATTTCGCTTACGGCGCGTTCCGGCAGACCGATTCCTTGCAAATAATCTTTCATGGCTTCGGCACACAAAACATCTTCCACATCATCGGGAGAAGTGAACAAAGAAGTAGGAATCAGCAAAACATCTTGCCCGATACGAGACAATTCTTTAGCCAACTTAAAAAAGTTACAAAAACCACCCAAAAAAACGACGGAAGAATTATGGCAGGCAAATGCCGCTAAAGAAGCACCGCTGACCAAAAGCCCCGGTTTTTTGGCGGAAGATTTACCGGCCAAAAAAGGAGAATCGTGTTGAAACGGAACCGACATCTTCCACTCGGAAAACACCTCAAAATCGGTATGTTCGCGAGCGAATTTTTCAGCACCTTCCACATCGGGGAAAAGCAAAATATCACTTTTCCCTTTTTCCAAAAGAGCGCAAGCCGTTGTGGAGCCGCAAAGCAAATCAAAAACAACACTCACACCCTTCCAAGCACTACATTCTTCTTTGTTTTTAGCTATCAGAACGTTCATTCAAAATCCCCAGTACTTTGAAATCTTCAATGGCTTTTTCATCTTCTTCCGTCAAGTTATCTACATACTTGATGGCATAAATGATAAGCGTTACACGCGGTTCGCTTGCGCCGTCCTCGGCACTGTTATATTGGCCGATTTGGATAGCATCAGCCCCTTTGGAAGCAGCAATTTTACGGCCTTTTTCCACTCCCATAAGCAACGTTTGGCGATCCGGTTTAAGGTTCTTGATACGAAGTAAGCCCAAATTTCCGTACGGGCGGGAAACATCTTCTCTCCCCCCGATAATTTCTACATCTTTGGCTTTGGTAGCCGGAAAATCCGGCCCTATCGGAATCCAATCTACATTGGTTTGATCCAAGGTGGCGCAGGCCCCCAAGCCGATGCAAGCAAAAGTTAAAAGCAATAATTTTTTCATCTTTTTCTCCTATCTTTTTTGTGAGGCTAATTGACCGCACGCCGCCAGGATATCATTTCCCATGCTTTTACGAATCGTTACACCGATACCCATGGCCTTCAAACCGGCCGCAAAATCTTTCACTACGCGATCATCTGTCTTTTCGCCGCGGCCCAAGTTACACGCAATCAAGTTCACATGCAACAAATAATTGTCTTTAATGGAATAAATCCAGTCTGCCAATTTGCGTAAGTGTTCCGGGCGGCTGTTGATGTTTTCGATAACCGAGTATTCCAAAAATACTTGGCGGCCCGTCATGGCAATGTATTCTTCCAAGGCTTTTTTCAAATCGTCCAAATCAAAGCGGCGGTTAACGGGCATAATTTGGCTGCGTTCGGCATTGTCGGCATTATGCAAGGACAGGGCTAAATTGGCCTGGGGTAAATCTACCGCCAATTTATGGAATTTATCGGCAATACCCGAGGTGGAAACCGAAATATGGCGGGCACCGATGTTCAGATAGTCCGGGTTGGACAAATCGCGGGCGGCTTTGATGACATTTAAGTAGTTCAAAAGCGGTTCACCCATACCCATAAATACCACGCTGGAAATTCGTTCGCCCAGTTTTTCCTTACGCACATACTGATACCACATAAGTACCTGGTCGGTAATTTCTTCCTGTGTTAAGTCGCGCTTAAAACCCATTTTCCCCGTACTGCAAAACGAACAGCGAAGCGGACAACCCACTTGGCTGGATACGCACACGCTCCAAGTATCTTGCGGTTTTAATAAAACCGTTTCAATTTGCAGACCGTCTTTGAGCGTTAACAGGGCTTTGGCCACTCTGTCCTGCTGGGAACAGACGATTTTACTTACTTTGAAAGATAAAATAGGGCGATCCTTTTGCAGATTGGCGCGCAAATCAGCCGGCAAAGAAGAAGCCTCTTCCCACGAAGAAATGCCGCGTTTGAAAATAGCATCTTTCACTTGAGCAATGCGAAAATTGGGAAGGCCGGCATCTTTAATATACTGTTTTACATACTCAAAATTCATACTTCTTTCCTCATAATGGGTTTATTCTATTTTACCATTTTCCAAGGGGGCTGACACCCTTTTTCCCTTTATTTTATATTAGTTTTTACCTAAAGATGAAAAAAAACCTCTTTTTTAGTATAATACCTGCACGATGAGTGAAGATATTAAATTTAGTACAGCCGGCTTCCGGGCCGTTACTGCAGACGGGCTAACCGCCCAGTCCGTGCAACGTTTGGCTTACGGGATTTCCGAACATATTTTGGAACATCCTTTTTATGGATTTGAAGGTACCGGGTACCGCAAATACTGCCAAGAACAAGGCAAAAAACCCAAAAAACCCCTCGTACTTGTGGGGTTTGATACCCGCTTTTTGTCCAAACAGTTGGCTTATGTAGCCGCCAATGCTTTGGTGCAAAACGGCATTACGGTAAAAATGGCGGAACTTCCGCTTCCGACCCCGGTGGCCGAGTGGGCCGTTCGCAACGAGTGTGCCGTCGGTGCCGTAGTGGTAACCGGCAGTGAGGCCGAATACTATGTAAACGGGGTAAAATGGATTTCTTATTACGGCGGTATTGCCAATAATGAAATCGTGCAGGATATCGAAAAGCGTATTCCTTCCCCGAGTGCCCAAATCTTAAAAGCCTCTTCTACGGAATTTGGCACCCTTAACGCGGCCGTCAGCGTAACAAAAGACTTACGCAAAACCTATTTTGCCCACTTGGAAAAATTATTAGATGTAAAAGCCCTCAAGAAAGCCAAACTAAAAATTGCGGTAGATCCGCTTTTCGGTACGGCTAAAAACTATTTCCGCGATTTCTTGGAAAAATACGGCATTACCGTAGAAGGTATCCACGAAGGGGAAGATGCCCTTTTCGGCGGAGCGGTTCCCAATGCAGGGCCGGTCAGTTTAACCGAACTTAAAAAACTGGTTACCGGTAAAAAAATGCACTTGGGGATTGCCTGCAACCCGGATTGCGACAAATTTGGACTCATCGATGCCGAAGGAAACTGGGTTTCCCCCAACGAAATTGCCCCCATGCTTTTAGACCACTTGGTACGCAACAAAAAATTAAAAGGACGCGTCTGTAGAAGCGTTATTACTTCCAACCTCATCGACCAAGTAGCCAAGGCAAACGGACTTATGTTACGCGAAACCCCGGTAGGTTTCAAGTACATTACCGAACTGATGATTACGGGCCAATATGTAATGGGCGTGGAAGAATCCGGCGGGCTTGCTATTGCCAACCATATTCCCGATAAGGACGGCCTTTTGGCATGCTTATTGGTGGTGGATATGTTGGCGGTAGAAGGCAAAACGCTTAAACAAATTAGAAAAGAATTTTACAAAAAATACAAACAACTTTTTGACCAAAAAGTCAGTATCCCCAAAACGGAAACGGAGATCAACCGCATCATGGAACGGCTTGATATTCGCCCTCCGCTTTCCATACACAAAACCTCCGTATGGCGTATCGACTCTACGGACGGGTTTAAGTTTATCTTAAAAGGTGGCAGTTGGCTGGCAATTCGCCCCTCCGGTACGGAACGGTTAATTCGTATGTACGCGGAATCTATGGACGAAAAACTGCCGGCTGTGCTCATCAAAGAAGGTAAAAAAATAATAGACAGTATTGTTTAACGGCCGCATTTTGCGGCCAAGGGGGTAGTTGTATTATGGTTCGCATTAAAAAAATAACAGCCCGGGAAATATTAGATTCCCGCGGTTATCCGACTGTGGCGGCAGATGTTCTGTTAGATGATCAAACCACCGGTACCGCTTCGGTACCAAGCGGAGCCTCTACCGGCTCTCACGAAGCCTTGGAACTGCGCGACGGCGGGGCCCGTTACAAAGGAAAAGGCGTCCTGAAAGCCGTAGCCAATGTGGAAAAAATTTCCGCGCGTTTGGCAGGCTTGAACCCGTTTGAGGTGCGCGAAATCGACAATCAAATGCTTGCCTTGGACGGAACGGAAAACAAATCGAACCTGGGGGCCAACGCCACACTGGCCGTATCCATGGCCGTTTTGCGTGCAGGCGCAAACAGCGCCCGCCGTCCGTTATACGAGCATATCCGCGCGGTTTACGGACTAAACGAAAAAGATTTCCTGTTGCCGACCCCGATGCTTAATATCATCAACGGGGGCAAGCATGCCGATTCGGGCTTAGATGTGCAAGAATTTATGATTGTGCCCACCTCGGCCCACACCTTTTCTTCGGCACTCGGGCAAGCCTGCGAAACGTACCACACCTTGCGTGAAGTTCTAAAAAATCAAGGTATGGTTATTGCCGTGGGGGACGAAGGCGGTTTCGCCCCTAAAATTACCCGGCACGAAGAGGTACTGAAAACAATTTTATCCGCCGCCGAAAAAGCCGCTCACCCGGATATGTGCCTGGCTATGGACTGTGCCGCCAGTGAGTTTTTCAAAGACGGGAACTATCATTTTGAAGGCAAAACTTATACGAGCGCCCAACTGACGGATATTTATGCCAAGTGGTGCCAAGCCTATCCTATTTTATCGATAGAAGACCCGTTGCAGGAAGACGACTGGAACGGTTGGCAACAAATTACCCAAAAATTGGGGCAACAAATCAATTTGGTGGGGGACGATTTATTCGTTACTAACCTAAAGCGTTTGCAAAAAGGGATTGAGCAACAAGCCGCCAACTCCATTTTAATCAAGGTCAACCAAATCGGTACGGTTACGGAAACAATTGATGTGATGAATTTGGCCAAACAACACGGTTATTCTTGCATTGTATCGCACCGATCCGGCGAAACGGAGGACACCTTTATTGCCGATTTAGCCGTTGCCACCAACGCCGGCGCCATTAAAACGGGTGCGCCTGCACGGGCCGAGCGAACAGCCAAATATAACCGTTTGCTACAAATAGAGCACGAGTTAAAAGGCAAAGCCTTTTACGCCCAACGCAAAGCATTTAAGTAAACATGGCAAATAAAGTAAAAAAGACAATTCTTCAAAATAAAAAACCACTGCTATGGGCTGTCATCGCCATAGCGGTGGTGCTTCTTTTTTTGGGGAGCAGTTTTCATAGTTTAATTCACAACAAACGGGAAATGCACAAACTTAATGCACAACTGCTTTTACTGGAAAAAGAATACAAACAGTTGCAAGAGCAAATGGAACAGTTGGAAAAGCAAGACCCCAAACTGATAGAAAAAACCGCTCGCGTGCAATACCACATGTTAAAACCGAACGAAATAGAGTTTCGTTTTCAAACCAAAAAATAGGAATTTTATGAATATAGAAGTCATCAATTTAGGGCCCATGGATAACTGCACTTACCTGGTTACACAAGGAGATAGTGCACTACTTATTGATCCGGCTTGGGACATGAATTTTTTGGAACACACCTTGAAAGAGAAAAAATTAAATCTTTTGGCGGTGTTTTTTACTCACGGACATTTCGACCATGTTAAATTTGCCCAAGATTTACTGCAACGCACCGGGGTAAAAGCATATATAGAAGAAAAGGATATCCTTTTATCCGGTATAGATGCGCAATACCTGCACCCCTACTGCGGCAAACAAACCTTTGACTTGGGCCCTTTTCATATCGATATTCTCCCCACTCCCGGGCATACGGCCGGGTGCGTGTGTATCCAAATCGGCAATGCGCTTTTTACGGGGGATACTCTTTTCCCCGGGGCTTGCGGACGCGTAGATTTGCCCACTTCCAATCCGCGCCAGATGCGCCAGAGTTTGCTGGCCCTGTCCAAACTGCCGGAAGATACGCAAATTTTCGCCGGGCACAGTTACGGCGGGAAATGCAGTTCCACCATTGGCTACGAACGCATCAAAAACCCTTTTATGCGTAATGCAATCCGTGATGAGGAAACCCTGTAAATGCACCCGGTACTTTTTCAAATAGGTTCTTTTGAATTGGCCAGTTACGGCGCGATGACGGCGCTGGGCTACATGGCGGCGGCTTTTTATCTGTTGCCGCGCCTTAAAAAAATCAATTTGGATAAAGATACTTTTTGGAACCTCATTTTTATCGCTTTTATGGGGGCGATTATCGGGGCAAAACTGCTGTTTATTATCGTTTCTTGGCACCAGTTGGGAGATTCGTTGGCGGATAAATTGACCGCGATTATCAAAGATTTTCGCTACGGATTTGTATTTTTCGGCGGCATGATTGTGTCGGTTCTTTCCCTTATTTTCTATATGAAAAAGAAAGGGCTTGATGTACTGAAGACTTCTGACTTTATGATTGTAGCCCTGCCGTTGGGGCATGCCTTGGGGCGCATCGGGTGTTTTTTGGCGGGTTGTTGCTACGGAAGACCCACCCAAATGCCGTGGGGAGTTTCTTTTACCCATGCCAAATCGCTCGTTCCGCAAGAACTTTTAGGCGTCCCCCTTCACCCCACGCAACTTTACGAAAGTGCCGCCAATTTGCTTTTGTTCTTTTTATTACACAAACTGTACAAAAAGCCCCACAAAAAAGGCTCTATTCTGTTAATGTATGTGGCGTGTTACAGTTTGCTCCGCTTTGTGATTGAATTCTTCCGCGGGGATTTCCGCGGAGCCTATATTTTAGGGCTTTCGCCCTCGCAAACAATCGCCGTCATCATTTCGCTACTGGCATTTGGCGGGTGGTTGTGGCTTAGAAAAAAGGATATCAAAAATGGCTGAAAAAAAGACCGTTGTATTTACAGGCTATTCCCGCCGACTGGATATTTTCGTTTCCGACGAACTGGAAAACTTTTCGCGTTCGCTCGTGCAAAAACTGATTAAAGACGGCAAAGTAACCGTCAACGGGAAGAAGGTAAAACCCTCTTGGCCTCTTGCCGAAGGCGAAGTGGTGGAAATTGAACTTCCCCAAGCCGGAAGCAAAACCCAATTAAAAGATTTAATTATTCACGATGCCAAAGATTTTTTTGTCATCATCAAACCGGCCGGTATGCTGGTACACCCGCAAAGCCCCATTTGGGAAGAACACCCCGAAACGGTCTTCTCTTCCGAAGAAACTTTGGTGTCTGTTATTTTGGCAAACCCGCCCAAAGGGTTTGATACCTCCATGCCCCGCGCGGGCTTGGTGCACCGTTTAGACCGCGAAACAAGCGGGGTGATGGTTATTGCCAAAAACGAAGAGTTCCAAGCCGAAATGGTGGCGCTTTTCTCCAACCGCGAAGTACACAAAACCTACCACTCCATTGCCTGCGGAGAAGTGCCGGACAATGAAGGTACCATTGATGTGCCGATCGGGCGCGTGGCAGGAGGGAAAATAAAAGCCTCCGAAGTAGGGCGCGAAGCCATTACCGGTTATAAAGTATTAGAACGCAAAAACGGCTTTACTTACATTGAACTTTACCCCAAAACGGGCCGCACCAATCAGTTGCGCGTACATTTAAGTTGGTTGGGATACCCCGTCCTGGGAGACTGGCTTTATAAAGGGGCCACGGCAGACCGCCTGATGCTCCACGCACGGCGCATTGAGTTTAACCACCCGTTAACGGGCAAAGCGTTAAAATTTGAAGCCCCGGTGCCTGATGATTTTATGAGAGCCTGGCACCGCGTAACCGAAAAGAAATAATTTCAAAAACCCCCCAAGTGCAAAACTTGGGGAGTTCTTTATTAAGGCAATCTGTAAATAGTACCATTGCTTGAATTTTCCTCTTTATAAACACCACCTAAACTCTTACAAATTCCTTTACCTCTTTCTTCTCTTCTTATAGCACGACATTGCCGTTCCCCGCCAAGATTTTCTCCTGTATGTTGATAATAAATCACAAGATTTACCCCCATAGAAGAATCTTGAGCAATCACCGCGAGACTCTGGTCCGGATTTAATGATAAAGCCAGATTTTTAGAAGTGTCCCGAATCCAAGGTGCAGTATAACTATCAAAACTGTTGGGCAAGGCAATATCCAATTCGTCCCACTCCTTTGCATATTTCCCATTTGCTAAATAATATAGTTCCTGGGCTTCGGCAATGCCTTTTGCCAACACGAATAGTTGAGAGTACTTCGCCTTATCCACTGCTTTTTGATACTGTGGTAATGCCACCGAAGACAAGATACCAATGATTAACACTACAACTAAAAGTTCTATCAAAGTAAAACCCTTTTTCATACAAAACCTCTTATAAATAAGTTTTCGGCAAACAAACAACACTACAATTCTCCCTGCCTGCCGATTAGGTACATTGTAAGAAAAAAAAAAAACGGGTCAAGCCTTGGGCGAGAAACCCCTTCTTTTCCGCCTTCTTTCGACGGAGAGAGCCACACTGTTTTAGAAATGTTGCTCTTTTTTCTTCAATTAAAAAACAACTTTTTCTTTTTCTGCCACTCAACAAATTAAAAACCCCGACCGCTTATTTGAGCGGTCGGGGTTTAATTCAACGGAAAAATTTATTTGTCGCAGCAAGACGAAAAGTTGCTGTAGTTCACAAATTTTTCTTCGTAAGCGATAAAGGCTTCCTGCAGAATTTTGATAGCAGTTTTTTTATCAAAAATCTTTTCCACCACTACCGTTTTGTTTTCCAGCTTTTTGTAGTCTTCAAAGAAACTCATGGTTTCTACGAGCAAATGTTCCGGAAGTTCGGTAATGTCGGTATAGTGGCTTACATTGGGGTCGCCTTGGGCCACGGCAATGATTTTATCGTCGGCTTCGCCGTTATCCAACATGCGCATAACACCGATGATTTTAGCCGGCACAATGCACAGCGGCACCACTTCGGCTTGGGATAAAATTAAAATATCCAAGGGGTCTTTATCGGCCCCGTAAGTACGCGGAATAAAACCGTAGTTGGCGGGGTAATACACGGACGAATAAAGCACGCGATCCAAGCGCAACAGGCCGCTTTCTTTGTCCAATTCGTATTTAGCGCGGGTACCTTTCGGGATTTCAATAATGCCGTTTACAATATCGGGCAAGGTTTCTTTTTTTCCGGGCGATACATGGTGCCACGGGTTAAAATTATTACCAAACATCTTTTCCTCTCTTTTCCTATAAGTTCTTTAATATTATAGCAGTTTAACAAGGCCCTTCTCTACATAAAAATTCCCCCAACTTTTAACAGTCGGGGGAAGGAAATAAACTATTCACTAATTTTGCGGGGCTTCTTCTTTCTTTTGGTGGCGGTTCGTCCATTTTTCTACCAAGGTTTGTACCAAGATGTAGAACAACGGAATTAAAAACAACCCCGCCATGGTACCCAAAAGCATACCGTAGAACACCGGCACCCCTAAAGCACGGCGGCTGGCCGCACCTGCACCGGTGGCAATAATCATGGGAATCATACCCAAGATGAAGGTAAATGCCGTCATCAGTACGGGGCGAAAGCGTTGGGAAAGCCCGTCCATGGCCGCATCATAAACAGACGCACCTTGGGAGTGTTCATCACGGGCAAACTCCACAATTAAAATAGCGTTTTTGGCAGATAAACCTACCAAAAGCACCAACCCTAATTGAGCATAAATACTCATCGGCAGGTTGGTAATCCACAGCCCCAGCATACCGCCGGCTACGGCCGCTACTACGGACATCAACACCGGCACGGGAATCGTCCAACTTTCGTACTGGGCTACCAAGAACAGATACGCAAACAAAATAGCCAACATAATCAAAATGTTAATTTGCCCTTTGTTTTGTTTTTCTTGGTAACTCATACCGCTCCACTCGTAGGCATAATCGCCGGGCAGAGATTTTAAGATTTCCTCGGTTTTTGCCATGGCTTCCCCGGTGCTTCCTCCGGCTACGGGCGTAGCGCTAATGGAAGCGGAGGGATATTGGTTATAGCGCAAAATTTGGCGGGGCGAAAGAACATAACGCAAATTCACCAAAGAGCGCAACGGCACCATTTCCCCTTTGTTGTTCATCACATACATTTTGTTGATGTTGTCCGGGTTTAAGCGGTATTTGGCATCGGACTGCAAGATAACTTTGTTCACCTGCGTACCGAAGTTCACATCCCCTACATAGGAAGAACCTAAGTAGTTTTCCAAAATGGCGAACACGCTGGAAACGGGCACTTGCATGGCTTCGGCTTTGGTACGATCCACATCTAAATAGATGTTGGGCGTATTGGCCTTGAAGGTGGAGTACGCAAGTTGCATGGAAGGATCCATCATCATTTTGAAGGAAGTTCCTTCCGCCGTGGTAGCCAGGCGCGTATAGTCAAAATCGTTCAACGATTGAATACGCAAATCTAACCCGCCGGAAGTACCCAACCCCGGAATAGACGGCAGTTCAATTACACGGATAGTGGCTTCGGCAATGCCGGCCAATTTGCCGTTTAATTGGTTTACCACCGAGGTTTGGTGCAGGGCGGCATCTTGGCGGTCTTCCCAAGGAGTCAAGGAAACAAACCCGATTGCTACGTTTTCACCGGAGCCGGACATCAAACTGTGCCCGATAATGGTGGTTAAGTCTTCCACCCCGGTCGTTTCACGAATCATGGGCGTAACTTTATTGATAACTTCCTGCGTGCGGGCAAAAGAAGCACCTTCGGGGAGTTGAATATCCATGAGTACAACCCCTTGGTCTTCCACCGGAATAAAAGAGGTCTGCGAGAATTTCAAAAACGCCAAGTTGACCAACACAAAACCCAAGAACAAAATGCCGATAATCAGCAGTTTCCGCGCTACTTTGCGTACCCAGGAGCGATACGTGCGGGCCCCACGCTGTACGGCAAAGTTAAACCAACGAAGCGGGAAAAATTTTGTTTCGTCAATGGGTTTTAACATGGTGGCACAAATTGCCGGAGACAGCGAAAGTGCGTTAAGCGTAGAGAAACACACCGCCAAGGAAATGGTAATAGCGAATTGTTTGTAAATTTCCCCGGTGATACCGCCCAAGAAACAAATCGGCACGAAAATAGCCAAAAGTACCAAGGTGGTAGCAATCAAAGCACCGGAAAGTTCTTCCATGGCTTGCGTAGTGGCCTCCACGGCGGTTTTGCGTTCTTTATTCATTAAGAACACTACGCGTTCCACTACACAAATGGCGTCGTCCACTACTACCCCGATAGCAAGCACCAACCCAAAGAGAGTAAAGGTGTTAATGGAGTATCCCAAGGCCAACATAACCGCGAAAGTACCGAGCAAAGACACGGGAATCGTGGCAGAAGGCACCAAGGTGGCGCGCCAATCTTGCAAGAAGATATAACAAACGAGCACTACCAAAATAAAAGTAATAATAAGCGTCAGTACCACTTCTTCAATGGAAGCATCAATAAATTTAGTGGTATCCATGGCGAATTTGTATTCCAAATCTTCCGGGAAGAATTGGGCCAAACGCTTTAGTTCCGCCTGCACCAACTTCATGGTTTCCATAGCGTTGGCACCGGAGGATAAGTTAATCATCATGGGCACGGCGGTGGCAGCATTGTATTCAGCCGCGTAACTATAAGTTTCTTGGCCTTCTTCCACTTTGGCAATTTGTTTTAAGCGCACCAAACCGCCTTGAGCGTCCGTGCGGACGATGATATCTTCAAACTGGGCGGCATTGTTCAAGCGTCCGTCCGTTTGCAAGGCGTACACCGTCATTACATTATTTGTGGTCGGGCGTGCGCCGATTTTACCCAAAGAAGGTTGGTAGTTTTGGCTGGAAATGGCAGCTTTTACATCTGCAATGGAAATGTTAAGGGCGGCCATTTTATCCGCATCTAACCACACGCGCATACTTTTGCTGGAGCCGAACACCATGGCGTCCCCTACACCGGAAACACGCATCACGTTCTTTTGCACGTTGTTATTTAAGTAGTCGCTGATTTCCAGGGGCGTCATCGTCCCTTTGGGAGAATAGAAAGCCAATACCCCCAAAATGTTGGACGATTTACGGAACACCGTTACCCCTTGGCGGGTTACATCTCCGGGAAGTAACGGAGAGGCCTGGGAAACGCGGTTTTGTACTTTTACTTGGGCCAAGTCCGGGTCGGTACCGGTTTTGAAAGTAATGGTAAGGTTGTAAGAACCATCGGAAGAGGAAGAACTCATATAGAGCATATCTTCCACCCCGTTTACTTTACTTTCAAGCGGAATCCCCACCGTTTTAGCGATTACTTCCGCGCTGGCACCCGGATAGCGGGCAATGACCACTACTTCGGGCGGTGTGATTTCCGGGTACAAAGCAACCGGAAGCGTGAATAAAGAAATGAACCCCGCCAAACACAAGATTAGCGAAATAACAATAGCAAAGCGGGGACGCTTAATAAAGAATTTAGCAAACATAACTGACTACTAGGCCTCCGTACCTGTGGCTTTGGCACTTTGCGTTTCTGCATTGACGGAAGTGGCCAAGGCTTCGGCTTTGGCCGTTTCGCGGGCGCTTAATTGAGCCGCGGTGTGGCTTTCGCTCACATTTACTTTTTGTCCGTTTTGCAGTTTTTGGTGGCCCACCGGAACTACGCGGTCGCCTTCTTCCAAGCCGGAGATAACCACATATTGATTTTCCACGGCATCACCCACCGTAATGTATTTTTGTACGACTACATTTTCGGCGTTGACGGTCATTACATACTGGCCGCTGGCATCTTGCGCTACAGCGGTTTGCGCAATCAAAATAGACGGCATGAATTTAGAAGCACTGACCGTTACATTCACATAGTTACCGGGAATCAATTTGCGGTCTGCGTTGGTGCTTTGGGCATATACCGCCATGGTGGCCGTATCGGCATTGATTTCGTTATCGGTAAACAAGGAGGCGCCGGCAATTTCAATGGTTTCACCGTTCGGCAAAGATACTTGAATATCCGGGTTGCTCGTAAGCAACTGATCCATACCGGCCAAGCGTTCCTTATCCGTTACGGAAAACACCACACGAATCGGATCCATTTGAATTACGCGGGCTAATTTGCTGGAGGCAGCATTGGTATAGTTCCCTTTAGTCATCAAGGCTTTACCCACATAACCGCTAATCGGAGAGCGGACTTCGGTATAAGCCAAATCGAGTTTAGCCAAATCGAAACTGGCTTGGGCTGCTTTCACATTGGCTTTGGCGTTAGCCAAGTTACTTTCGGAAACTTCCAAATCGGCTTTGGAAAGCATTTTTTCTTTGTATAAAGAAAGTTCGCGGTTGTAATCGCTTTCAATTTGTTTCAGCGTAGCTTTGGCTTTTTCCAAAGAAGCTTCAGCCGCGGAAACTGCTGCTTTATAACGGGCTTGATCAATCACAAACAAGACATCGCCTTCTTTCACAAAAGACCCGTCTTTGAAAAGAACTTTATCAATATAACCGGATACTTGGGGAGTAACATCCGAAGCGTTGATAGCTTCCACTTTGGCAATAAAAGTTTTGCCTAAAGCCACCGGGCGCTTATAGACTTTTTCCGTCAGTACGCTGGTTTGGCCGGCCGCGCCGTAGTTCATTTGGGCACCGCCGGAGAGTTTGCCTTTAATCACAAACCCGAGTAATCCCCCCACGAGCAACACGAGGGCATATTTGGTTAAGCGAATAGCAGTTCTTTTTTTCATAAATTAGTATTTCCCTATGCTTCTATATAAGTTGGCTTTGCTCAAAAGTAACGAGTAAAAAGCCGTGATTTTATTTTGGCGGGCATCAGCCAGTTGGGCCACCGCCGTAAGCAAATTGATAATATCGCCTTTTCCCACTTCATAATAGCGGAAGGCTACACGTTCGTTTTCTTCGGCACTTTCCAACACGGTTTGGCTGATTTCATACGAGCGCACGGCCGTTTTGTAGTTTTGATAGGCGTTCCATACTTCGTTTTCCACTTGGCGTTTCAAACCTTCCGTTTGGTTTTTGGCTTGTTTGTACTGATAAGAAGCCTGTTGCGTTTGATACACGGTAGAAAAACCCGAGAAAAGCGGCCAAGAAAGCATCAACCCGGCAGATGCGTCCGTTTTATAGGGACTGCTGTATTTCCAATTATCGTTGTAAGAAGCCGAGGCCACCGCACTTAACTTAGGAAGGAAACCCGTTTTAGTGGCTTGCAAGTTTTCTTTGCTGGCTTCTGCCGTGCTTTCCTGCGCGTGAATTTCCGGGCGATTTTCCAAGGCAAGTTGCATTAGTTCTTGCACATTATCGTTTTCGATTTGCACGGTTTTATCGTCAAATTGGGGTTTGGCTAAGCGAATTTGAGCATCGGGCGAAAGGTTCACAAGCACCGCCAAAGCACCGCTGAATTGTTTTACGCGGTTCTCCGCCTGAACAACCGTTAAAAGGGCTTGTTCGTAGCGGGTTTTGGCTTGTAATTTATCACTCAAAGATACCATGCCCAATTTGTAGCGTTTTTTGGCTTCATCGTAAGATTGTTTATAAGTATCCAAACTGGCATTGGCACTTACCAAAGATTCTTGCGCGGCAAGCAAATTCAGGTAAGCGGTTTGAACGGAAAGCACCATTTCTTGCAGGGCCGCATTGTAGGCGAAGTTGGCGGCGTCCAAATAGGCGCGCGTACGACCGATGCGAGACCCGCGCCCGCCGAAATCAAACAACAGCCACGAGGCTTCGGCTTTGCCGGAGTACGGTTCTTGTTGGGCATAGGAAGCACCTTCCAGCCTTTCCCCTACAATATTACCCGTACCCGTCAAGGTAATACTGGGCAAGTATTCCGAGCGGGAAGACCCCAACCCGGCTTCACTTGCTTTTACCCCCATATACTGCGCCGCCAAAGACGGATTGGTGCAAATGCTTACTTGGATTAAGTCTTCCAAATTCATTTCTTCGGAAGTTACATCTTTATCCACGCACCCCTCCGGCGGACGAACGCTATAGGCACCCAGTACATCTAACGCCGTACCGGGTAGTACGCAGCAACACGCTGCCAGCACTAACAGATATTTTTTCATCATGCGTTTGTTTCCTTTTCTACTTTATAAGATTCTAAAATCGCACATGTATTTTTCCACACGATTTTTTTAATGAGTTCTCTTAATTCCGGGGTATATTCCCGTTTTTTAAGCGAGTGCAGAACAACAAAGCGACCGAAATCGGACTGGTAAACCTGAGAAAAAATGGTATTGGCCAAAATCACAAGTTCGCCCGAGTTTTTTTCAAACCCCGTCAAGCGGGAAAGAATTTGATACAAAATTTCATTAAAGCGGGTTTTATACTCAAGTAAAATTTCTACCAAATCTTTACTGGTCTCCATATCCGCATGGCGGAAAATTCGTTCCAAAAGAACCGTCCGGCGGGAAAACACCAATTCCAACATCCGTTCTTGGATTTGCTTAAACAGGCTTAACATTTCTTCACGAGAAAAAGAAGAAATATCCGTGGGAAGCACTATCCCCTTTTCTCCACCGAACATCCACTCGTTTGTTTGTTCCACCAAATAACGAATCGTTGCCAAGTACAAACCGCGTTTATCGCCAAAATGGTAGTTAATAGCGGCGATGTTTACATCGGCCTCTTCCACAATTTGGCGCACGGAAGTACCCGAAAACCCGTTCTGGGCAAACAGGTGGGCGGCCGTCTGTAAAAGTTTAACTTGAGTATCTTTCATACAAAAATTCCTTTTTCAAGTAATAATATTATAGCACATTTTTCAAACAAACGTTTGATTTATTTAAGGTTAGAAAAAACCCCACCGGGTTCAGGTGGGGTGCACAAATTTAGAGATGCTTACAATGCATAGCAAGTATAGTCAGAAGATACACAGGGGACAACAGTTGTAGAAAAACTTTTGCATAAATTATTTGCTTCAGCATCTGAAACAGGGGCTGCACAAACCAGTTTTTCTGTATCTAGATAATAGTTAATTCTCCAAGTGAAATTTCCATTTTTTATATATCTCCCCACAACAAAGGGTCGAATCATCTCAGGGTGAAGAACCTCGTATGTAAAATGGCCATTAGAAAAAGTACTTCCCGTGGGGTTACCCGGCATACTGATATCCAAATCCTCAAAATTTCGCGCATAAGTTCCGTTTGCCATATAATAAATTTTTTGCGCATCAGCAATACTTTTGACCAAAGTCATGGCTTGGGTAGCGCGAGATTTTTCCACGGCGCGCGTGTATTGCGGCATAGCCACCGCAGATAAGATACCAATGATTAACACTACGACCAAAAGTTCTATCAAAGTAAAACCCTTTTCCATACAAAACCTCTTATAAATAAGTTTTCGGCGAGAAAACAACACTACAATTCTTTCTGCCTGCCGATTAGGTACATTGTAAGAAAAAAAAAAAACGGGTCAAGCCTTGGGCGAGAAACCCCTTCTTTTCCGCGCTCTTTCGACAAGGGTAGCCACACTGTTTTAGAAATGTTGCCCTTTTTTCTTCCATTAAAAAACAACTTTTTCTTTTTCTGTACAACAACCTAAAAAATAAAACTTTTCTCTAACAGCCCTTGCAACCTAAATTGCTATAATAGGTATATATGGAAAACAACCAACCGGCTAAAATTATCTATCGCTTCGGGGACGGAGTTTATATCAACTTAACCAACCGTTGCCCCAATTTATGTGCTTTTTGCATTAAAACAAAATGGCAAATGGACTTTCACGGGAATAATTTGAATTTGCAAGGAAACGAGCCCTCCCCCACTCAAGTGGTAGCCGCGTTGGACGAAGAACTCAAAAAAGCCCCTTTTAAGGAAGTTGTTTTTTGCGGATACGGAGAGCCGACCATGCGGTTGGACGCCCTTTTATTTACGGCACAAATGCTAAAAGGTTGGAAGGCCCAATGCAAATATCCGCCGTTTACCGTCCGTGTAAACACAAACGGCTTGGGAAATTTAATCAATCATAAAGATATCGTGCCGGAACTGGCTAAGTTGGTAGATGACATCAACATCAGCCTCAATGCTCAAAACGAAGAAACTTGGCAAAAAATCGTCCGCCCTGCGGAAGGGTACGAACACGGTTTTGAAGCGGTGCGGGAATTTATCCGCAGTTGCGCACAAGCCGGTTTTAGAAAAGTGCTAGCCAGTTGTGTAGATCAAACGGGGGCCGACAATCAGGCCGTCCAGAAAATAGCCGAAGAAGATGGCGCTACCTTTTATTTGAGGAGTTTTTTAGATGCCCAAAATTAAACGCCCCGGCCCGCTTTTTGTGCTTTTTTTACTTTTAATCGCTTTCACGCTAACTTGGTTTTTCGTCGTGAGCGAAGATTATTATGCCTTTTCGGCGGGCTCCATTGAAAGTGCGTCCGGGGTGGCTCCGCTTAACAAAGAAAGCTTCCTCTCCCGCAAAAAAGTCCCTACCGTTTCTTACGACACGGAAGTGAAATACCGCAAATTTTACCTTACAGCCCCCGGAGCCAAAAAGGTGGAACTGTTAGCCGATTTTAACCGTTGGGGAAAAGACCCCATTGTACTAAAACCCTACCGCAAAGGATATTTTGAAACCTCCATTGCGTTAACGGGCGGAGAATACAAGTATGTTTTTTCGGTGGACGGAAAAGATGTTTTAGACCCGATGAACAAAGACCGGCAAACCTTAGCCGACGGACGGGAAATTTGTATTAAAACGGTGCGTTAAATGCAAGAAACTCATATTTCCACTTCTTCGAGGGAAGAAACCCTGGCCTTGGCCGAAAAATTTGCGTGCGCCCTTCGCGGAGGAGAAATTATTTTCCTGCGCGGGCCTATCGGCGCGGGGAAAACCGTTTTTGTAAAGGGCGTAGCCGCCGCCTTGGGGCTTAAAAGTTCCCCCACCAGTGCAAGTTTCAGTTTAATGAAGGAATACAAAAGCAAAAAGCGCCGCCTGTTTCACATCGATTTGTTCCGCCTGGAAGAAGGGGAAGTTTTTAATTTAGGCTTTGAAGAAATGCTGGAAGATGAAGAGGCTATTATTTTGGCGGAATGGCCGGCCCCGATCCGCCATCTTCTGCCGCAAGACCGGCTGGAAATGGATTTCATCTTGCAAGAAGGCGATGACCGCGTGATAAAACTGGCATCACACGGGCGCGTATCAAACCGTTTATTGGAGGCTTTATGCAACGCCGCGAAAAAGTAATTTTAGGGTTGGACACTTCCGGTTCTCCGCTTTTGCTCGCCGTTCAAAAAAACGGTAAAGTATGGAGCAGAAAAAAATCGGGAGTAAAGCAAGAACGCCTGCTTTTCCCGACATTAAACAGCGCTTTACAGGCCGCCGAAGCGGAAATGAAGGATATTTCCCGCATTTTTATTATTCGCGGCCCGGGGCGTTTTACCGGGATTCGCATTTCTCTCACCTTTGCCTCCATGCTTAAATACTTAAATCACACCGAAGTGCGCGGGGCCACTTTGTTTGAAGCCTTGCACCGCCAAGCACAACAGTCTGCCGCCTTTAAGAAATGGAAAAAACAACACCCTGCCGGGGCTATCGGCATTGTGTTGCACGCATTTCGTGAAGAATATTTTTTACAGTTTTTTGACGACAAAAACGAAGGCCCCGCCTGGTTGACTCGCGAAGAACTTCTTTCCCGCCTGCAAGATTATCCCTACCCGTTGTTTTTAGCCGGACAGGATAAAAACCACGAACCGTTGGAAGGCTTGGTGGGCAACCGCTACACCTTGGCAGATGCCAAAATATCAGCCTTGCAACCCAAAACCTTAATCGAAATGGCACAAGATGATTCCCTGGCCGAAAACGCCTTGGAACCGCTTTACTTAAAGCCGGCTCGTTTTGAACTGATTACCCCCAAATGAAATTTCGCCTGGCCACCCCGTTAGATGCCGAACGATTGGCATACATCGAAACCCAACAACCGTTAAGCGCCCATTGGGGAGCCAAAGGTTTTGCCTCGGAAACAATCCAACCCTCCGCCCGAGTGTGGTGTTGGGAAGAAAACGGGGAAGTTTTAGGGTTCTTGGCCATGCGCCTGACAGCAGGATTTGGGGAAATTCTAAATTTAGCCGTTCTGCCGCAGGCCTGCAGACAGGGAATCGGCTTTCGGTTAATTACCAAAGCCTTGGCCGACGCGCGGGAAAAAGACGGACACGAAATTACTCTGGAAGTAAATGTGCATAACACGCCTGCCATTTCTTTATATATGAAAGCCGGCCTGAAAGAACTGGGCCGCCGCGAAAAATTCTACAACAATCAAGATGACGCGCTGATTATGGGAATAACCTTATGAAAAAATTTCTGCTGTTTATTTTTCTTCTTCCCGGCGCGTTAAACACCTTTGCCTTTACCCTTAGCCCGGAAGCAAAACAGGAAGCCGCCCTTTTTAACACTTTCTTACAAGCCACCTATGCATTACGGGAAGAAGACCCGAAGGCCTTTCTGTATCTGCAAAAAGCTTTACAAGCCGATCCGGATTCCAAATATCTAAAACGCCTGTTGGTTTCTTCCGCCTTGGCCAATGGCACCCCCGAAGATGCCACACCATATGCGGACTTTATCAACCAAGGGGAAAACTCCGCCGAAGATTGGAGCATCTACGGGGCCTATCAATGGAAAACCGGAGATTTGAAAGGAGCCAAAGAATCATACGAGAAGGCCCTTACGTTGGATCCGGAAGATACGCGGACCCTTTACCAATATGTGCTGTTGCTCTCTACCTTTCCCGTAGATGAAGCCGCCGAAAACTTTACAAAAATAGCACAAAAATATCCCGACCTCGCTTGCGATGCTTACACGGAAACGGGCCATTTATACTTACGACGGCAAAATTTTCAAAAAGCCTTGGAATACTATGGAAAGGCCGTAGAAGCCGACCCGACGGAGCCCACCCCCCGTTTGGGCCGAGGAGAAATTTACGAAAAAACCAATCAATTTTTCCTGATGCTCCACGAATTTGAAGAACTGGAAAAAATGGGATATGCCAACGCGGGGACGTTGTCTCGCATGGGGTCGGTTTACTTTTTGGTAAAAGATTACGAAAATGCCGAAAAATATTTTCTAAAAGCCAAGGAACATTTCAATGCCGATGCACCTTCCGCCTACTTTTTGGCATTACTGGCCGAGCAAAAAGGTGACTTTTCCCGCGCCGTGGGCTACCTGCGCGAAGCATCCGATTACGATGTCAATCCCTCCAAACAACTGCAGGCAGCCTTCTACTTAAAACGCTTAAACCAGCCGAAGGAAAGCCTAAAAGCGTTGCAACAAGCTTACCGTGCCTTTCCGGATAATATAGAAATTGCGTATTTCTATGCCTTGGCTTTACATGATGATGCCCAATACAAAAAAGCCAACAAAGTATTAAAAAAATTGCTGCTTACGGCTCCGCTTTATCACGATGCCCGCCTGCAATATGCTTATTCGTTGGAATCCGCCCGCAATTACCAAGAAATGGAAAACCAACTTAACATTTTACTGGAATATCAACCCAACAATGCCGCCGCGCTTAACTTATACGCGTACTCGTTAGCGCAACGCGGGGAACGCTTGCCAAAAGCGCAGGAATTTATTGCCAAAGCCTTGGCCCTAAACCCCACCGATTATTCTTTTATAGACACGCAAGCCTGGGTTTATTTTAAGCAGAAAAATTACACGGCCGCGGAAGACTTGCTAAAGTCTATACCTCAAGAAGTTTTGCAGGCTAATCCCGAAATTGCTTATCATCTGGGAGCGGTGTATTTCGAAACAGGAAACCGGGAACAGGCCAAAATATATTTAGAAATGGCCCTTCCCACTCAAAAAGAAGCCAAAAAACTTTACAAAAAACTACAAAAAAAAGCCGCCCGTTAAGGCGGCTTTTTAATCAGCGAAAATTATTCTTCCGTTTCTTCCTCTTCGTCGAAATCTTCTTCTTCGGCACGAATATCCCGCGCGAATTGTTCCCAGGCTTTACGGGGAGCTTCGAAATTGATATTTAGTCCCGTGTTGCAATAAGGGCCGAACACTTTGTCTTCCCCGGCAAAAATATTTTGCTCAAGCGTAATTTGCAAAAAGAAATTATCGGGTGCATTGTAAGAAGAGCAACACCCCATAGCCGGCGTTCCGGGGCGCATATAGAAAGAGGCCTTCGGCTCAAGCATAATCCAGTTATTATCTTCCCGTTTGGCTAAGGTTTCGGCAATAAAGTCGGAAAGATAGATACTTTCTTCGTCCTTTACAGCCACTAATTTTTCCTGCACGGCAGAACTGAAAACAGGTTCCCCTTCGCAATAAAGCCCAAGTTGATATTCCATAAATTCCCCTTCGCTACCGGGGTTGGACCAAATCGTCAGTGGGGTAATTTCCAATTCCAAATGCCCTTCTTTACCAAATTTTATTTTCGCCATAATGAACTCCCTATTTATAAAAATTTTTTATATATGCTTTCATTTTTTCCCAACACTGCATAACAGAAGAAAACAACCAAGTAGATTTTATCTTTTCTGTTAAGGTCGGTTCTGTTACCGCTCCTTTATTCCAGGCAAGAGAGATAGTAAATCCCTCTCCCGGTGCCAAAGGCGTAGTAGTATAGAAAAATAAATTTTCCACACTTTGTGCGGTCCGCTCGCTTCCCTTTGCTCCGGAACGGCCCGCATAAAGAGAAACGCCGTTCTTTACCAAAGAAGCCCCTTTGGGCAGGGCCACATGCACGGCAGCTTTTTCTATTTCAAATTTCCAATCGTTCCCTGTTAAGTTCCAATAAAACTCATCAAAATTTTTATGATAACGCAAAGCGCCAAAAACTCGATAATGGATATCGTAGGCATGAACGCCTTTTGAGATTATCTTCTCAGGGTTTCCGATGCGAAGAGTAAGCGTTTTTGAATCTTCGGTTTTAGAAAATTCTTCCTTTTGTCCGTCTCTGGATACGGAAAGGATTTCATAGCGGTCCAGCCCTTTTTTAGCAAGAGTTCGAAAAATACCCCGTTTGATCTCTTTCGAAGTGGAACAAACAAGAATTCTTTCACGAACCGTAACGGAGGAATCCGCACTTATTTGTGTTAATACATCAAACCGAAGGATTTTTTCCGTGTCACACGCACAACACCAAGAAAAAGAAAGTAAAAACAACAAAGAAAGAATTATTTTTTTCATATTTTCATTATAGTAAATACACGCTTTCCTATGTATTTTGATAGAATATACACAGAGGATTTTATGCGTTACATTTTATATTTATTTACCATGGCACTTCTGTTTGTGGGCGGTATGATGGTGGGAAATATGTTTCTGCCGGAGCAGGCGGCTTCGCTTGCGGCGGCGGTGTCGGTTCCTTCTCTAACCGACCAGAACCCCATGTTGCAAACGCTCACTTCCGAAACAACCGAAAAGAATTTAACCACCCTCAGCCAAGCGCTTGAATCGTGCCCGGTAGTGGTAAATGAAGAAAAAGACCGCATCATCAACGAAATCCGCCTTCGGCTGGCCATGGAAGATTTTGAACTCAAAAAAGCCCGTTTGGAACTGGAAATTGCCAAAAACAAAGAGGCTAACCGACCTACCGCTCAGTTTACCCAAGCCAATGTGGAATACAACCAGGCCCGTGCCTATGCGGAAAAATTAGCCAACGAACTTTTCCCCGTCCAAGCACCGGAGGAACAAGTCCCCGCTGCTGAACCGACGGAAGAAAAAACCTCGACCGAAACTGCCGCACCCGAACAAAAAGCCCCTTCCACCGACATGGCGAAAGAGGCTCCCGGTAAATAAAAGTTTTTACTGATTAAATTTATCCAAAACCGCGTGCTTCGCGGTTTTTTGTTGCAGTTTCGTTTGCGGGCCCACGATTGTATCTTCCAATTTGCAATCTTTCAAGTCGGCCCCGTATGCCACAGATACATAAGGCCCCAACACGCAATTTTCCGCTTTTACGCCTTCTTCAATTTGGCACGGGGGGATAATAGTATTGTTTTTTTCCAATTCGGCAGGAACCCGATGATAACGGTCTAAAAGCAAACGGTTTGTCTGCAGCAACACTTCCACCGTTCCGCAATCAAACCAGTCTTTCATCATGACCGGCACAATCTCTTCCCCGCGCGACAACAAAACAGACAAAGCGTCCGTCAATTGAATTTCATTTTTAACGGTTTTTCCGGAACGGATTACTTCTTCCAAAGCATCAAACAGTTGGGCCGAATCTAAAAACGAATACGCACCGATAATAGCCAAGTTTGATTTGGGACAAACAGGTTTCTCTTCAAACGAAATAATCTTTCCTTCTTTTAGTTCTACAATTCCAAAACGCGAAGGGTCGGCCACTTCTTTGATGCCCACGGCGTTTTGCCCGCCAAAGACTAACGGGCGTAAATCTCCGTCCACAATCGTGTCGCCCAACAAAATAAAACAAGGGCCCGTTACATAATCTTTCGCTAAATAAATGGCATGGCCCAGGCCCTTGGGTTCGGGTTGTTCGATAAAAGTTACTTCTAAATGTGCATACCGCTCACGGACAAATTCCACAATGGCTTCTTTTTTATACCCGACGATAAAAGCCACTTTTTTAATGCCGCACTTTTCCACTTGATCCAAAATATGGCCCAAAATCGGCTTACCCGCCACGCTAATCATGCTTTTGGGCATATTTTCGGTGTAGGGCAAAAGTCGCACGCCTTTACCGGCGGCTGGAATAATGGCCGTAAATTCTTTCATCTTATGAAGGGCCGTTTTAAGCGCGGCCGGTCTCCTTTAGCAGTTCGCGGTACATAGCCAACTGCTCGCTATATATTTCGGCGGCTTGCGCGGGGGTATATTCGCTACGATATGTCCAATTTTCTTCTCCCACGGTACCGGGTGTATTGACCCGATCCAGCGTGCCGATAATATCTTGCCACGAGAACATAGTAAGCGCGGAACTGGAATCTAATACGCGGCGTAAAATAGTGCGTTGCGTACCTAAATTAAAAGGCACATTTCCGTCTGTTTTTTGAGCGGAAATCATTTCCCAAATGTTGGCTCGTTCGTAATTATCCATGGTTTCCCACCAACCGCGCACGGTTTCGGTATCATGCGTGGAAGTAGTAGCCAAAGAGACCAGCGGATAATGGCGGGGTTCACGGTAATAACCGTTATCCTCGCGTTCCCAACGCAACACCTTATATCCGGGGATACGCAAATCTACCAACATACGGCGCACATAGTTGGGGATAACCCCCAAATCTTCCCCGACGGGAAGTTTGCCGTTTGCTTCGTCCAGCACCATGCGCAGGAATTGATATCCGCGGTCGATTTGGGCTTGTTCACCCAACCAATCGAAGCCGCCTTGTTCGTCACCCGGCGCAAAAATATACGTGCGGAAAAAACCCACCAAATGGTCTAAACGGAACACATCATACAGTTCCGTTACCCGGCGGATTTTACGACGCCACAAATCTAAATTATGGGAAAGTTGATAGGCCCAATCATACGCAGGAAGCCCCCAGCGTTGCCCGCCTTTGGAAAACTGATCGGCAGGGGCGCCGACTTCCCACCCCAAACGATAATTTTCCCGTTCGGACCAAACTTCCGCACTATCCAAATTGGTTCCGTAGGGGATATCCCCGAAAATCAAAATGCCTTTTTCGGCGGCAAACACTTTGGCCCGGCGCAGTTGTTGATCCAACACCCATTGTACATAGCGGAAGAAATCCACATATTCGCGGTATTGGGCTTCAAAAGCGTCCACCGCTTGTTTGTTAAAATCGCGCAAAGCCTCGGGCCATTGCGTCCAGGTTTGCCATTTATAAAATTCTTTCAGGGTACGGAAAAGCGAATAGCCTCTCAACCAGCCCGACTGCGCGGCACAGTACGCTTCAAAGGCTTGGTAACGCGCGGAACGAACACTTTGTTCGGCCACCAAAAACCGTTGGTAACCGTACCACAGTGCTTTCATTTTGGCTTGTTTTACCGCAAAGAAAGGAGCCTTCGGCGCTTTGTGCCACTCGGCAATTTTGGTTTGCAGACTTTCCACAAACTCACGCGCGCGCGGGCTGGCCATGACATCTTCGGCCTGGGAAATATCGGCATATACCGGGTCGGTAGCAAAAGCACTTAAGGCCGAATATGGGCAAGTTTCGTTAGGGGCGGTTTCCTGCAAAGGCAAGATTTGGACGATTTTTGTTCCTTGCGAAGCAAAAAAGGAAGTCCACTCTTGCAGGGAGCCAAAATCTCCCACGCCCCAATCGTGCTCGGTTTTCATGGCGGCAAGCGGCAACAAAATGCCGTTGACGCGCCCGGAGAGAACTTGGTCTTGTATGGTCATCAGGAAATCCTATTTTTTAGCAATGGCTTCGATTTCGATAGAACTTCCTTTGGGAAGACCCACCACTTGCACAGTGGTGCGGGCAGGCGGATTTTCCTTAAAGAAAGTGCCGTACACGGCGTTCATTTCGGCGAATTGGGTTAAATCGGTCATAAAAACGGTAGTTTTTACTACATTTTTAAGCGTGCAACCGGCTTCCTTCAAAATGTTTTCCAAGTTTTTCAGGATAATTTCGGTTTGAACGCGCACATCGCCGTTGTAAATTTCGCTGGTTACGGGGTCAATGGGAAGCACACCGGAAGTGTACACGAAACCGCCTTCTTCAATGGCTTGGGAATACGGGCCGATTGCTTTGGGCGCGTTGGAAGAGTTGATAACTTTTTTCATAAAAACCTCACAAATAGATTTGGGACTTATATGTCCATTTGTTATATGGTAGCAAGGCAAGAGGGGGATGTCAAACAGTTTTCTCGCCGAGAAATAATTTTTTTTGACACAACATAAAAAAAATTGCTACAATAAATTATCGCAAAAACGAAGCCGTGAGCAGTTAAAAAATTTTGAAAAAAAGACTTGTGCGCGGAACGTAAAATTGATATAATAATTAAGTCGGGTTTAACCTGAACGATTAAACCCAGTAGATATTTGACCGTTTTTCCGCGCTCGTAGCTCAGTGGTAGAGCATCCGCCTTTTAAGCGGGGGGCCGTGAGTTCAAGTCTCACCGGGCGCACCATTTATGCCCTCTTCGTCTATCGGTTAGGACGTCGGATTTTCAATCCGAAAAGAGGAGTTCGATTCTCCTAGAGGGCGTTTTTTTATTGCAGTTGCAGGCATTTTACAAAGGAAGCGAAACAAGACGCTTCCTTTTTTTATTCCCTTTTTTCTAAATGGCAATATCCCTTAAATCTACCGTCACAAAAAGTTATAATATACACATGAAGCAAATTCTTATCCTATTTTTATGTGCATTTTTAGGGGCTTGCAGTTCTATGATTCCGTACAAAGACCAAGACCTTAACTACCTGCACGGCATAGAACAAAATCCGCAGAATTATATGGATAAGGTGGTTTCTTTCGGAGGAGAAGTGCAGGGCGTTACCGAAGACACCAACCTGCTTCGCCTGGTACTTAAAATAGATGTACCGCTTTATTATTACGCTATCGGAAAAGATACTCTTTCTTACGAACTTTTATTGGTAACCTACGAAAAGAAAGATCTGCCGCAGATGACGGGCATTAAAAAAGGCCATTTGGTAAAAGTATTGGCGCGCGTAGCCAATTACGAAACACGAAAAAATTTAGTAGGCAAAGAGGTGGCCGTACTGCATTTGAAAGCCTTTGCTCTTTCCAACCGGGATAAAAACAAAGATTTTTTCCACCCGCAATCCCCCGAAAAAGAACTTTACCAATCTTGGAAATCGGGCAGACTTTTCTTTGAAGAACAACCGGAAGATTTAACGCGCCCCGCCGATGAGCCTGCCGCGCCTGCCCCCAAACCTGCGAAGGAAAAAACAATTCGCTTGCTCCCGTTGCGGGAAAAAGAGGAAGAATTAAAACCCATTTCCGAGCCTATCCCCGGCGGAATTATTTTTGATGAGGAGGAAGAACCCTTTATTCTCCCCCCCGACCCGCAACCCGAACAACCCGCAACCCCCGAAGGGGCAGAGGCCCTACAAACGGAACAGGAACAAGAAACGGAAGAACTTTCCGCCGTAGAATCAACCGCCACAACGGCCCTAACGCAAGAAGAAAAGCAGGAGGTCTCCTCTCCCAAACAAACGGAACAACCCTCGCTTAATGCCCCTACCGAACAGGTAACACAACCTGCCGAAGAAACACAAGAGGCTCCCCAAGAAACTATCCCCGCCGACAAAACCCAAACCGAGCCTGCGGCTTAAATAATTTTCTTACCAACAATCTTCTATCGTTTCTTTTGTCTTCCCCGCTACGCGTCTGTTTTGCGCAATAAAACAAGAGACTTTCTCTGTTTGTACTTTTCTTTTTTGAAGGAATAGCCCTTTCCCTATTATCTTTTCCTTCAAATTGCACAAAAAAACCCCGCTCTTGCGAGCGGGGTTTTGTTAAGACCAAATCTTTTTATTAAGAAGCGGTCGGTTTTTTGTAACCATGAGGCCAGGTGCTCAAGGTGTTGGCGGTGTAAGGAAGTTCGGCTTTGGTTTCTACACCATGGTAGTCCATGCAGAACAACACATCGTCAGAACCGTCGTTGGCGTTACCAGGTACGCAGTAGGCCGGATCGGTGGAGTCGTACAATTTTTCAATCGTGTAGGTATATTGACCGGTGCCTACGCGTTTGGCGATTACACCAGAGAAGTTACCATTGGCAGCGCTGGTGCCGACCAAGGTGATTTCGAAGGCGTTTTGGCCACCGCAGTTGGCGGCTTGGATGCCTTTGGTGCAGTAAATGGCTTGGGCTTTGGCGTTAGCAGGAGCAACGTCCAAGGATTGCCAGTTTTGGGCATATTTACCGGTTTTCATTTTATAGCGTTGTTGCGCGTTCACGACGGTACCTACCAAGGTATCGGCTTCAGCAGCGCGGGCGCGTTCTACCGCTTTGAAGTAAGCGGGCATAGCCATGGCGGCCAAGATGCCGATGATCAACACGACCACCAACAATTCCACTAAGGTGAAACCTTTATTATTCATAAAACCTCCTACAGTTTTATAATCAGTTAATTTAATAGCCCTAGGAAGGACTACCCCTATAGTTTATTAACAATTGTAAAAAAAATCAAGTCTTTTTAGGGCCTATTTTTTCGGGCTGATTTTCCGACGGAGAAGTTGCGTTTTTTTCTTGCGGCTTGAACATAATTTCATCGGTGTGTTCGGTAAATTTTTTGCAAAACCAACGGCCCGCCGCGTTGGCCCCCGTGCAGGAAAAATGAGGGTACGGAAAAGACTCCTGCAAAGTGTAGGCAATCAGTCCGTTGCGTTGCGCGGTTACGGTACCGCCTTTTAAGTCTTCCGCCAATTCCAAACGGAAATCAAAGCCGTCCTCACTTTCTTCCACCTGAAAAAACCGGGTGCGGGAAACCGCAGAAACGGGCGCAAATTTCCCCGGCAAATCCGGCGGGAAGCGGGTATCGAGTTCTCGCCAATCTTCGGTAAAAGAGTGGTGTTCCAAGAAATAATTATTTTCCGCCACACTTACCTGTACCAAGGTAGCAAGCCCTGCCCCCGCATGGGCACGCTCCAACACCCAGGCAAAATGCGGCAAAACGGCTGCCACCGCCACAATCAAAAGACCTAATAAAATGACTAAATTTTTAACCGAAACTTTTTTCTTTTTCATAATTCACCTCTACCCTATTATAAAAGAAAAAGGCCCACAACAGCGGCCTTTTTGTAATTAGATTATATTTTTTACGGAAAGGGCCTTCTCTTCAGTTAGATATTCCCTAAAAGGAGCAGAAAAAGCCCCAAAAATACCAAACTAAGGAGCACCTTTGTAACACCCAAGTGTTTTTTGAAAAATTCATTAAAACCTTTAGATTCGTACCCCAACAGGGCAAGCACAAAAACCGTAATCAACGGCACCACAAACATTAAGTTATAAATAACCAAATAGAAAATGGCACGCATGCGAAATTCCGGGTTTTGCATAATAAGCACGCAGGTGGGCACATACACCTGCCCCGTGCATACGGCTTCCACCAAAGACACGCCAAACCCTACCGCCAACGCAGCCAGGGTAAGGCGCCAGGCGCTTTTGTTCTTATCGCGCAAGAAGAAACCCATAATTTTATGGATACGCATTTTGAGGCTTTGCGGCAGTTGCAAAATCATCCCGTCGGACTTTTTGGTTTTGCGGTACACCCAAAAATCGTACACGCTTAACCCGAAGAAAATTAAACACAAACCCGCCGTAATAATGTAAAACGCTTTGATGACATACGAAAACCCTTGCATGGCATACAGGAATTTGAACAAGCCAAACCCTAACAACAGGTAGGCACAAAATACGGCAAAACAGTAAGCCGCGCCCACCAGAATAATTTCTTTTCGGTTATACTTATATACGGTAAGAAAAGAAATAAAAAATACGATTACGGCAAACGCGCAGGGGTTAATTCCATCTACAAGGCCACTGCCTACAATTGCCCAAAAAGTGATTTTTTTGAAGGCCCCTTCCGCATCGTCCGCGCCGGACACTTTTACATTTGTTTTTTCGTTTAACAGGCGGGCTTTTTCGATAGCAGCCTCGGCATAGAGGCCGATTTCGCTGGGATATCCCATTAAAAAAGTGCTTCCCACCGCGGCGGCAGGGTAGCCCATTTCTTCCATGCCGTAGGCCTTGGCCGTTTCAACAAAAATAAGGTTATTCCCGTCAACGGAAATATCGTATTCGGTAAAGTGGACGGTATCTTTGTATTTTTCTTTAAGTTGGGGCCAGTACTCGGCTTTCAATCTATTACAATGCACACAAGTAGGGCTGACGAAAAGAGCAAACTCCACTTTTTCTTGCGCTTGCACAACCGCAGGAAAAACCAAAGCCGCCAACATCATCAAAAAAGCAAAAATCTTTTTCACTCCCGACTCCTAAAGGCTCATAAAAGTGGAAATACCGTTCATTACCATGTTTACGGACATCAACACCAAGATCATACCCGTCAAGCGTTCAATGGCCGTCAACCCGCGTTTGCCCAGCAGGTTGCTAAGCGGAAAAGAGGAAAGCAGAATAACGGAGTTAATCAAAGAAGCCACCACTACCGCCGCCAGGGTGATAAGTTTGTTGGGTTGTTGGGCGGCCGTAATCATTACAATAGAAAGCGCAGCCGGGCCCGCCACCAAGGGGATAGCAAGCGGTACCACAAAAGGTTCGTCGTCCTTCGGGTCACCTTTCGGGTCATCATCTCCGCCGAAAACCAATTTGACGGAGATAATAAATAAAATAAGCCCGCCCGCAATACTAAGCGAGTATTCCGCAATACCGAAAGCCTTTAAGAACCATTTACCGAGGAACAAAAAGGCCACCATAATAAGAAGGGCAATGCCGAGTTCGCGAATCAACACCGCTTTGCGGCGTTCCGGGGCTACTTTTTTAAGAGCGGAAATAAATAACGGGATATTCCCGAAGCCGTCCATAACAAGGGCTAGCGTGATAACGGAAGAAATAAACGAATCCATACAGAAAACTCCTTATCAATTTTCCCCAAATAGCACAAAAAAAGGGATCTCTTTTCTATAGTATAGCAAAATTAACGACGCTCCGCCCAAACACCCCCTAACCCTTTTTAAGATTAGTTTTTTACAAATGCAATTTAGTAAAATAGTGGTATGTTAAACGAGCAAAAAAATAATGTGGTAAGTATTGTAAAATGGTTTTTTCTCGCAACGGCTATCGGGTGTGTGGTCGGCGTGTTGGACGCGGCTTTCTTAAAAATGCTGGATAACTCCATTGCGCTTCGCAACGAAATTCCCCTTTTCTATCTTTGCTTGCCTTTTGCCTTATATATAGTGGCACTTTTGTCGCGCAAAGTGGCTAAAAAAGATAAAGATTTCTCCACCGATGCCGTTATCGATAAAATCAACACCTACAACCCCATTTCGCTCGTTTCCATTGCAAAAGGATTTGTGCTTTCTATCGTAACCATGGTTACCGGCGGTTCCGCCGGGAAGGAAGCCCCCTGCGCCGATGTGGGGGCGGGCGTGGCCTCTTTTATTTCCCGCGTGTTCAAAATGAGTTTGGAAGACCAACGCAAAATGATGATTTGCGGCGTAAGTGCCGGGTTTGCGGGAGTGTTCGGCGTGCCGATATCCGGGGCCATGTTTGGGTTGGAAGTGTTGTGGGTAGGACATATTTTTTACGAAGTTATGTTCCCTGCGTTGGTGGCCGGAATTACGGCCTTTCAAGTAACCAGTTTTTTGGGAGTAGATTACATTTATCACCCGCTGCACTTTGTACCGGTATTTTCGGAAAAGTTTTTCTTAAAAATGATTGTTGCGGGTATGTTCTTTGGGCTCGTATCCATTTTATTTATTGAGATAATGAAGTTTACCCGCGTGCTATTTCGCTATATCGCGCTTAGAACGCGTATGTTTTGGGCGTGTTTTATCGGCGGGTTGGTGTTGGTATGCATCGGGTATTTTATTTCCCCGGCTTATTTGGGGCTCGGTATGCCCGGCATTGAAGGTGCTTTAAGTGGCAACCCGTTAGACTCGCCTTTTGGGTTTTTGTATAAGATTATTACAACTTCCGTTACCTTTGCCGCAGGCGGTATCGGTGGGGTGGTAACACCTATTTTCTTTGTAGGGGCCCAAGCAGGAGCCATGCTGGCAGATTTTATCCATGTAGATCCGGCTACTTTAGCCGCACTCGGATTGGTAGCCGTACTGGCGGGAACGGCCAATACGCCTTTGGCGGCCAGCATTATGGCTATTGAACTTTTCGGGCCCGCCATCGCCCCGTATGCTACGGTGGCATGTGTAATCAGTTTCTTAATTACCGGGCAACAGAGTATCTACCAAAGCCAACGCATTACCTGGGATAGCGGCAAAACACCAGACGAACACCCTGCCGTCCCGCGTGTTTACGGCCGCCGTGCTACCGACAAACCTGCTAAAACACATGTGCGCAAGAACCTGCTGAAAAAAGCCTTTAAGGAAATGACACACCACCTAATCCCTAACCCCAAAGGATTTGACGAGAAGAAGTAATTAAAAAAATTCCCCGAGGTTTCCTCGGGGAATTTTATGATTACCAATACAAAAAAACGGATAGGAATTTATCCTATCCGTTCTTCAAAGAAAATACTTTTCGTTCACTAATACAGCGGAATTTGATACGCTTTAGCCAGTTCGTTGTATTTGTCAATTACTTTGCGTACAAACCGGCGTTTTTCAATATAACTCCCCGGAAAAAACCCGCTCTTAAACCCGGCTATTACAATGTTTTTAAGTTCTTTAGGAGCAAGTTCCACATGGCGCACCAACAGTTCCATTTCTTTGGTAACGGTGGTGTTGGAAACGAGGCGGTTATCGGTATTGATACTGACGGGTAAGCCGCGTTTAATCATTTCTTTAATCGGGTGATTTTTTACCGATTTAATATGAGGTAAGGTTTGCAGATTGCTCGTTAAGCAGACTTCAATGCCGATGCGTTCTCCGGCGATATAATCTGCCAAAGAATCTACATAGCCTTGTTTGTCTTTTACTTTACGGTCTTTAATCATATCCGCAGCAAACAAATGCGTGCCGTGGCCGATGCGGTTGGCGTAGCAATCGGTAATGGCTTGGAAAATAGATTCCGGGCCGTATGCTTCGCCGGAGTGGACGGTTTTGCGAATAAAATGCTTGTGTACATAGCGGTAAGCGTCCAAGTGATCGGCCGCCGGATAGCCGGCTTCTTCGCCTGCCAAGTCGAAACCCACAATCGGCAATTTTTCTTCTTTAGCAAGTTTAACTACCATTTTGGCCAATTCCAAAGACGCCACCCCAAACACTTCGCTTTTACTGGATTGGGACAAGGCTTTAATCAAATTGGAATAATAAGGCGACATAAAAGCATTGAAATTACGCATGGCACAAGCGATGATGCCAAAATGAAATTCCAAGTCTTTTCCTTTTTTTACTTCTGCAGAAGCGTTATGCTCTTTTTGGGCCAATTCCAAGCCGCGCACGACCGCGCGTACGGCATCTTGTGCGGTCAAATGATCGTTGGCATGAAGTTGCGGAGCAAAGCGCACTTCCAAATAGCGCACTCCTTCGGCGATAGCATCTTGCCCGAGTTCGTAAGAAATACGCTCGATATTTTCGGCATTTTGCATCACGGCGCCCGTGTAACTAAAGCCTTTCAAATACTCCACCAAAGAAGCATATTTATCCTTAAATACTTTTTGACGGAGGCCTTTTTCGGTATAGGCAGGCAGTTCCACACCTTCTTTTTTAGCCAGTTCAATCAGCGTAGAAAGGCGGAGAGAGCCGTCCAAATGGACATGCAAATCCGCTTTCGGGATACGGCGCAAAAATTCGGCAGGAACTTTTTTCATCATTATTTTTTCTCCGTTTGTTGGCCTTGTGGGGTATCTTTTACCACATACCCCGCTTGGGCAATAGCATCGCGCAATTCATCGGACTTTTTCCAATCCTTCGCGGCGCGGGCAGCGGCACGGGCTTCCAATAAAGCCTGTACTTCTGCGGGAATTTCTTGCTTTTCTTCCGTTACGGGCTTGAATACATCTAACGCTAAAATGGTATCGGCAAATTCCAAGAAGGCCACTTTTTCGGCGGCAGACAAGTCTGCACTGCGCAGGGCTTCCCAAGTGATGGCCAAGGCTTTGGGGGCGTTTAAGTCGTCCTCCATGGCGGCGGTGAATTTTTCCTTCCACGCAATTACTTTGTCCGTTTCCTGCGCGGTTCCCTTCGCCGTTTCTTTGGCTTGGCAGGCAAGCGCACGCAAATTCTTCAAACTCTTGGCGGCGCTATCCATACTTTCGTACGAAAATTCCAGTTGAGTACGGTAGTGGGCACCCAAGCAGAAATAGCGGTAAGAGAGCGGCTCGTAACCTTTTTCCTTCAGCACATCTACCGTCACAAAGGTTCCGCCGGACTTGGACATTTTGCCCGAGCGTAAAATCAAAAATTCACCGTGCACCCAGTAATTCACATACTTTTCACCGGTGGCGGCTTCGCTTTGGGCGATTTCGTTGGTGTGGTGAATCGTTACATGGTCAATCCCGCCGCAGTGAATATCCAAGGTATTTCCCAGGTATTTCATGGCCATGGCGGAACATTCTACGTGCCACCCGGGGAAGCCGACTCCCCACGGGCTATCCCACTCCATTTGGCGTTTTTTGTCTTTCGGGGAAAATTTCCACAAAGCAAAATCGGTCGGGTTGCGTTTTTCGTCGCTCATTTCCACACGCGCACCGCCTTGCAAGCCGGTAATGTGCGCATGGCCGACGAGGGCGTCGTAACGGTCGAACTTGGAAGTGTCGTAATAAATACCGTCACTGGTTTTGTAGGTGTAACCTTTTTCTTCCAAGGTTTTTACCAGAGAAATCATTTCTTGGATATGTTCCGTGGCGCGGCTGATAACTGTAGGACGGGTGCAATTTAAGGCATCGTAATCCTGCCAAAATTTACCTTCGTAAAATTTGGCAATATCCCAGGCGCTTTTTCCCTCGCGGGCAGCCCCGAGTTCCATTTTATCTTCGCCGTCATCTCCGTCGGAAACCAAGTGTCCCACATCGGTTACGTTCATCACATGTTTTAAGGTGTGTTTCAAACGCAAAGTGCGGGATAACAAATCTTCAAAAATGTAAGTGCGCAAGTTACCGATATGAGCAAAATTATAAACCGTCGGGCCGCAGCAATACATGGTTACGGTTTGCGGATTTTGGGGTTTGAATTCGTCCTTATGCCGGGTGGCGGAATTATACAAATACATCATCAGTTAGCCTCTTTCATTAACGCTACATAGGAAGTACGAATCGTGTTAAAAAACAAATCGCAGGTATTTTGGCCCACATCGTTGGCAGAGCGTTCGCTGAGTTTGCAACTTACCTCGATGTCGGACAACGGATTCACCGCCCCTACACTGCTGATAGAATATGTAAAACCGCTGGGGCGATAAGTGCGCAAGGCTTGTGCATACGCTTTATCCAACGATTGCTGAAAAACGCCCATCTCTTTACGCGAAGCATTGCCACCCAACTTGAATTTTCGTTTGGCAACCGTGATTACCACATCGCCGTAAGTACCATAGGTGCTGGCTAAATTTTCGGCAGAAAAATCTTCATCTTCGTTCAAGGCTTCTTCCTCGGTGGAAGAGACATCTGTTTGGGAGTCGGCCAAAACGGAAGGCTCATCGGGCAAGGCGGAAGTAAATTCATAGTAAGTATCGCTCGCCGCGGGATAATGGGAATAATCGAGCCCTTGAGCAATTTGCTTGCGGGAACGAAAATCGGTACCGGCACAAGCGCATAAAAGTACCGCCAGTAAAACAGATAAAGACAAACGAAGTTTCATTATTTTTCTCCTTGAGTAATTTTGACCGTAGCCACAGCATGGCACATGGCCGCTTCTCCGCGGCCGATTTCCCCCACGTGTTCGTGGCTTTTGGACTTAAAACTGATATTTTCAATCGGCATTTCAAACACATTGGCAAGAGACTTACGCACCGTGTCGTAATGCGGTTTGATTTTGGGTTCTTGCGTGATAACCGTGGCATCTAAATGCACGATTTCCGCACGGTGGGCACGCACAACTTCCAGCACTTTTTTGGTAATGGTTACGCTGGAAATGCCTTTAATAGATTCGTCCGTCGGCGGAAATAAAATGCCGATTTCCCCCGCACACAAGGCACCCAGCACAGCATCGCAAAGAGCATGGAGCACCAAATCTCCGTCACTATGGCCCAAAAAACCTTTGGTGTGCGGTATTTCCGCTCCACCCAAAAACAATTTGCGTCCTTCTTCCAGGCGGTGTAAATCAAAACCGAAACCTGTGCGATATTGTACTTGTTCGCTCACTAATGCCTCCGCAAAAATCAAATCTTCCGGTGTGGTAATTTTGTTATTTTGATAGTCGGATAAGACCACCCGCACCGCCACACCTGTCTTTTCCACCAGTTGCGATTCGTCCGTCGCGTCTTTTTCGTTACCGAATTTTTCCAATGCGTTCCAAAGAACTTCCCGACGGTAACATTGCGGCGTTTGTGCCGCCCATAAAACGGAGCGGTCGAGCGTTTGTTTTACAACGCTCTTCTCGCAAATTTTTACGGTATCCTTTACCGGTACCGCCAAAACGGCCGCGCCGTGCTGCTTTGCTTCCGCCAAACAATCTTCAATACGGGCCGGGTTTACAAGCGGGCGGGCCCCGTCGTGTACGGCTACCGTCTCTGCCGCTGCGGAAGTTTTCATAAAACCGTTTTTTACCGATTCCAAACGCGTAGTTCCCGGATCGGCAAAAATCAAATCCGTAAAGTAAGACTCTAATACCGGGCGATTTTCCGGCGGGGTTACCACCACAATTTCCCGCACGCCGCAGGTGCGCTTAAAAGCCTCTATGGAGCGAACAAGAACGGGCTTCCCGCCCAAGGGCAACATTTGCTTCGGGCGGCCCATACGCGTGCCACTGCCCCCCGCAACAATTACCGCAGACGAAAAACCCGTCTCTTTCTTCATAAAATTCACTACCGTTTAATTTTTAATTTTGGCAAAAATCATACGGCCCGAAGAAGTTTGCAAAATAGAGTAAACGGAAACTTCCGCCCGTTTGCCGATGTGTTTGCGTCCTTCTTCCACCACTACCATGGTGCCGTCGTCCAAATAACCGATGCCCTGTTCTTTTTCTTTGCCGTCTTTCATGATAAAAAGCGACATTGTTTCCCCCGGCAATACAACCGGTTTAAGAGCAGTGGCCAAATCGGCAATGTTTAAGGCAATTACGTTTTGCAAAGCCGCGGCTTTGTTTACATTGAAATTAAGCGTTACCACTTCGGCATCTAAACTTTTGGCCAATTTAACAACGCGTTCTTCCATCGTAGCGCCCTTAGGAGATTTGTTTGTAACGCGCACGGAAATCTCTTTTAATTCCTGCAAGCGGGAGGCCACATCTAACCCGCGGCGGCCTTTGGCGCGTTCCAACGGGTCGCGCGAGGCGGCCATTTTATTCAATTCTTCCAATACAAACACAGGTAATACAATCACACCGGAAAGGAAGTTTATTTCGCACAAATCTACGATGCGCCCGTCCATAAGAGCGGTAACATCGGCTACTTTTAAGTGATGCCCCGTATAGGAAAGGCCTTCCAAATCGCGCGATTTGAAAATACTGGCAAGCACCCCAAAAACCAAAAGGCCGATTTCAACACTGCGGCTATAACGCGCCCAAAAATTCATGGCTTCGCCGCTGGCGAAATTCAACATGCCGTAGTCGAACAAGACAAACAACATATACCCCAACAAAAAGCCGGAGCAGGCAATCATAATTTTAATCAGGCGCAGGTTTTTGAACAACACTTCCCCCGCCACGACGAGCGCACCGCACAACAAACCTGCGAGCAAACTCATCCATTCCTTATCGATAAAGTTGTAGGTTAAAAAAGGAAACGCAACTAATGTGGAAATACGAAAAATCCAAATAGGCATATGCCCTCCTAAAAATATGGGGAAAAATCCCCTATGTAAGACTAGTTATATTTTACCACTTTACCGCCCCCTTTTGTATATTTTCTTGGGCGAAAAAAAAGACGGGCCGTAAAAAGAGCCCGTCCCAAGAAAAATTTTCAGCTTTTTAGCGCAGTTTAAGAGCCAAATCGCTTAAATCTTGCAGTTCCAAAAGGGAGAGTTTTTTCAGTTTCTGCTTTTCGGCTGAAGTAACTGCCGCGGCATAGGCTTTTTTGAAACCCAACCGTTGGGCTTCTTCCAAGCGTTTTTCAAGCAGCGGCACTTTGGCGGCTTGGCCTAAAATTCCCACTTCCGCCATAAATACGCTGTCATGCGGGAGGGCAATTTCTTTGCAGGAACTGATTACCGCGGCACAAATTGCCAAGTCAAGGGCGGGATCTTTCAATTTCACCCCGCCTGCCAAACTGACAAAAATATCCTTGTTATCCAGCGGCAGCCCGATGTGTTTTTCAAGCGCGGCAAACAACATAAGGCAGCGGTTCAAATCTACCCCTGTGGCTACGCGGCGCGGGAACGGATAGCGTGTGGGCGAAACCAAGGCTTGCACTTCGGTTAATATCGGGCGGGATCCCTCCAACGCAAGGGAATAGGCACGGCCTTTTAAGGCACGGTCGCGCGAGGTTTGGGCAAAATATTCGCTGGCATTTTCCACCGATTCCAACCCCGCTCCCGTCATTTTGAAAAGGCCGATTTCTCCCGTAGAACCAAAACGGTTTTTGTGAGGACGCAACAAACGGAGCACATTGTCTTTTTCCGTATCAAAATAGAGAACGCAATCTACCATGTGTTCCAAAATTTTAGGCCCTGCCAGTTCGCCGTCTTTGGTTACATGGCCGAGAACAAATGTGATAATCCCTTTAGGTTTACACAAGCGCACCAGTTCGCTGGTACATTCGCGCACTTGTGCCACCGTGCCGGAAGAAGACGTAAATTCCGGATGATAAACGGTTTGGATAGAATCTAAAATCAACACATCGGGGTTTACATTTTCCACTGATTCCACAATTTTTTGGATATCTGTTTCGCAATGTAAAAAGATATTGTCCCCGTTTACGCCCAGGCGTTGCGCGCGGCCCGAAATTTGGCCGATGCTTTCTTCGCCGGAAATGTAAAGCACTTTTAGATTTTTTGATAATTCCGCCGCTACCTGTAACATCAGGGTAGATTTTCCGATGCCCGGCGCCCCGGCCAAAAGTGTCAGTTGGCCTTTCACCAGACCACCGCCGAGCAGGCGGTCAAATTCACCGATGTGGGTTTCAATGCGCGGTTCTTTTACGGCTTTACTTTGAGAAAGTTTTACTACTTCGGAAGAAAATTCCGTAAAACTGCGGGTTCGCGTGGCGGTTTTTTTGGTTTCCAGTTGTTTTACTTCTTCCACCAAACTGTTCCACTCCCCGCATTCCGGGCATTTTCCCGCCCATTTGGGAGCCTCGTAACCACATTTTTGGCAGATGAAAACCGTTTTGAATTTCATACCCGATTATTTCCCGGCCATGGTGGCCAAACCGAAGAAGGAGGAAATGTCCTGATCGTTAAACGAGATATTGGCTTTGACGGCCACCTCGTTGGTTTCCAACGCATCGCGCACCCACGCACCGGCGGAGAAGTAGCGATTAAAGCGGAAATCTACCCCGTAATTGACATTAGGTTTATTAAACAAGCGCCCGTTAATCGTGCGGTCGCGTCCCCAATCCGAAAATTCCCCGGTAAATGTAAAGCGTTGCAAAAATTCTTTATCGTAGAAAGGTTTAAGTTCCAAGGCCACCCCGCCCGCACCGCGGATCAAACCGGCCGACAAAGTAGCCCACTTGTTGTAGAGGCCGAAGCGGACATCAAATTGATTTTTTTCCAAGTAATCGTGAGGATCCAGGGTGTCGTCTTCGTTTCCGATGTTAGCAATACCGGCCCGATAGAAAGTATAGCCGCTGGAAGGATAAATTTCCAAAGCCAAATCACTGGTAGAAAGAGAGGCATCGGGCAAATAGAAGAAATCATAATCCCAATACACGCGAAAACGGCTCATTTTACCCACAAAAGTTTTTACTTCAGCCATGGTATCTTTTAAGTTGGTAACACTTTCTTTTACTTCTTCCTTCATTTCCGGGTCTTTAATTAAACTGCCGATGACCCCTTCGCCTTGTTCCAGGCTGGTCATCAAAGAATCAGCCTTAGCCATTAAATCGGTCAAGCGTTCGCTGGCGACATCTAAATTCTGCACGGAACGGGTTAAATAGGGGCGCATCGTAGCCACCATTTGGTTTAGGTTGGCGGAAAGTTGGCGTACTTCGGCCATGGTTTGATTCAGTTTATCACCGAAGGCTCCTTGGTTGTTTACGCTGTCTACAAACTCTTTGATGCTGGCCATGGTTTGTGTAATCATCACATCCATGGGCAAATCGTCCACTCCGTTAAGATAATCGCCGGGTTTGTATACGGAGGCCAAAGCATCGCCTTGAACGATTTTTAAGTATTTAGAACCGATAATACCCGTCATGACAACGGAAAATTTAGCCCCGGAATAGATTTCTACCCCTTCGTGGATTTCTGCCACCACAACGACTTCGCCGTCTTGAATTTTAATTTGTTTCACTTTCCCCACTTCCACCCCGGAAAGTTTAACGGGGGCACGCACCGGCAAACCGGAAACATCGTGAAATTTAATGTTCAAATCGTAAGTGCGCGTAACGGAAAGCCCCCCTAAAAAATAGAGAGAAAAACCGAATACGACAAGTCCCAATATGGTAAAAATACCCAATTTTGTTTCTGCTTTCATAATTTATCCTTGTTTATAAAATAAAAATAATACTACCCGTTATTTTAACTATTCAAAATGTAAATAAAAAACAATAAAATAAGCCAAAATCTGCCGGCAATTTCCGCTCTCTATTTTCAAAGAGTTTGTGCTTAGTTTACCGTTTCTTTGAAACGAAGCGTATTTCACAATACGCGAGTGAACAAAAAACAGTAAAATAAGCCAAAATCTGCCGAAAATTACTCCTTCATCAATTTCATTTGTATAGGCCCTTGACTGCTGCCGTTTACAAATTGTTTAACGAAGGGATTATCGGTTTTGCGGAACTCCTCGGGAGTGCCGTACATCAAAATTTCACCTTCGTATAAGAAGGCAATATAGTCCGCTATTTTGAAAGCGGAGTGCATATCGTGCGTAATAACCACCGAGGTAACGCCCAATTTTGCTTTTAAGTCTAAAATCAAATCGCTGATAATGTCGGACATGATGGGGTCTAAGCCGGTGGTCGGTTCATCGTACAAAATAACTTTGGGGTTAACCGCCAACACCCGCGCCAGCGACACGCGTTTTTTCATACCGCCGGAAAGTTCGCTGGGGTTGAGTTTGGCTACCTCTTCCTTTAAGCCTACCAAAGCCAGTTTTTCTTTGATGATTTTGGGATATTTACTTTCCGGAGTGTCGGTTAAGTATTTAAGGCCAAAGGCCACATTTTCCCCTACGGTCATGGAGTCAAAAAGGGCCCCCTCCTGAAAAAGATACCCGAAATGCCGGCGAATAGCGGCCAGTTTTACTTCGCTGTGAATTTTAGTAATGTCCTTTCCGCCCAATATAATTTTGCCGCCGGTGGGGTCTTCCAAGCGAATCAAACATTTAATTAAGGTGCTTTTCCCGGAGCCGGAACCACCCAAAATACAGGTGGTTTTTCCCTCTTCTATTTTGAGGTTAACCCCTTTAAGCACTTGCTTGGAACCGAAATTCTTTTGCAGGTTAATAATCTCAATCATGGTTAAATTCCAAAAGCCGTTAAAATAGCGGTTAAAAAGTAGTCCAACACCAAAATCAGTACAATCGTGGTAACCACTGCCCCGGTGGTAGATTTCCCCACCCCTTCGGCACCGCCACGGGTGCTGATGCCTTTATAACAGCAAACCGTCGCCACCATAAAGGCAAAAATAAAAGACTTAATAAACCCGTGCATAAAATCGTCCACATCCATAAAGGAAGTGATATCCGTCATGTAAACTTCTCCGGGGATACCCAAAGCATAAATGGCTACTAGGTATCCGCCCAAGACTCCGAAAAGATTGGAGAAAAGCGTTAAAATGGGCATGGTGAGAAGGAACCCGAACATACGGGGAATTACCAAATAACGAATCGGGTTTGTTCCCAAAGTGTAGAGGGCATCAATCTGTTCCGTTACCGCCATGGTGCCGATTTGCGCCGTAACGGCGGCACCCGCACGGCCGGAAACCACCACACTGGTCAACACGGGGCCCAGTTCGCGAATAAGAGAGAAGGTAACAATCGTTCCTACAAAAATCGGTTCTCCGAAGATGTTGCCAATCGTATTACCGGCTTGTAAGGCAAGCACCATGCCGGTAAATAAACTGGTCAGTGCGGTAACGCCTAAAGACTCTACCCCAATCGTTACGCTTTGATCCACCGCTTGGTGAAATTCAAAACGGGAGTGGGTGACCCAAAATAAACTGGAACGAACCATTTGGGCAGCGCCGCCCACTTGGTCGAACAGGTTCATCATGTATTTTCCGATAGCCGTAAACATTATTTTTTATAAATCCTCGGTACGCGCGCTTGCAAAAGCGTGCAAAGTTCGTAATCAATCGTGCCGGCAACTTGCGCCAGTTCCGCCCAAGTAATTTCCTCGTCCCCTTGGCGGCCGACCAGCACGGCTTCGTCCCCTACGGCAACATCTTCCACCCGGGTTACATCTACCATCATCATATCCATGGTTACATTGCCCAATACGCGGCAACGTTTCCCACGGACAAGCACTTCCCCTTTGTTGGAAAAATCGCGTAAGTAGCCGTCTCCGTATCCTACGGGCAAAGTGGCCACTTTCATATTTTGAGCCGCCATAAAACTGCGCCCGTAGCTGACACTGGAACCGGCCGGTAAATCTTTTAGATACACCACGCGGGTCTTAAACGATAAAACAGGTTCAAAGCCTTCCCGTAATCCATACGCACTGTGCCCGGGGCGCACCATATCGTAATACACATCGGGCCGTTTTTCCACCGCCGCAGAAGCAGCCAAGTGGCAATGGTTGATGTGGATACCCCGCAGACTAATGTTGGTAAGGGTATCGCGATAGTAACCGATTTGTTCTTCCGTAAAAGCCTCATCGCTGTCTACACTGGAAAGATGAGAATAAAAACCGTCCAAAATGATATTCGGGTGATTTGACAGTTCTTCAATCACACCCATCACTCCGCCACGACGGGTACCAATACGCCCCATGCCCGTATCTTGTTTTACATGGCAGTAGGCTTTTTTCCCCATTTTTTCGGCAATTCGGCAAACGGCTTGCGCGGCCTGACGGCTGGCAATGGTAACGGCCAAATTGTTTTCTATGGCATATTCAAAAGCCTCAAAAGGATAGATACTTCCCAATACCAAAATAGGCATTTTAAGCCCGGCTTCGCGCAATTGCATTCCTTCTTCCACCGAAGCCGTACCGAAAAATTGGCACAAGGCGTTTTCTTCCAAGAAACGCCCCACCCCTTCCGCTCCGTGCCCGTACGCATTGGCTTTTAAGGGAACCAAAATACCGACACCTTCCCCTACCTGCATTTTTATTTTATGCAAGTTGCGGGAAAGTTTTTTCAAATCCACCTCGGCAACGGTGGGGCGGAGAAGGGGTAAAGTCATAAAAATTATTCCGGAATTTCGATAATGGTATCGTGGCTCATTTCCTGGGCCCGTTCCATTTGTTCGGGAGCGGGGTTGGTGAATAGTGCGTATTCGGCAATAAACATCAAGTCCACATCACCTACCGGGCCGTTACGTTGTTTAGCGATAATCAGTTTTGCCTCGCGTTCCACGGCTTCGCGTTCCGGCCCTTCGGGCTTATAGTAAGCTTCGCGGTGAATCAAAGCCACCACATCAGCGTCCTGTTCAATAGAACCCGATTCGCGCAAGTCGGAAAGTTGAGGGCGGTTGCCGGTGCGGCCTTTGTCTTCGTTTTTACGGCTTAACTGCGAAAGAGCCACCACCGGCACATTTAAGGTGCGGGCCAGATCTTTCAGCATGCGGGAAATTTCGGATACTTCCTGTTGGCGGCTTTCCATACGCCGTTCCCCGCCGCGAATTAACTGTAAATAATCGATAACGATAAGGCCTAATTCTTTGCCTTGTTTTTTTAGTTCGCTTGCCAATCGGCGCGCACGCATACGAAGTTCGGTAATAGACAGGCCGGAGGTATCGTCAATGTAAAAAGGAGCGGAAGCCAAACGGCCCATTTCGCGGGTCAAGTCAGACCATTTGCTCCTGTCGAAATATCCGCGGCGCAGTTTGTGAATTTCTACTTGCGCGGCAGCACCGATCATACGTTCAAAAATACTGTGGCGGCCCATTTCCAACGAGAAAAACGCCACCGGAATCCCGCAGTTTACGCACGCATGGTGAGCCATGTTAAGTGCGAGGGCGGTCTTCCCTTGGCTGGGGCGAGCCCCCAAGATAATCAAGTCCGACTTGCGAAGCCCGCCGGTGCGTTCGTCAAAGCGAGAAAGCCCCGTAGGAACCCCCTGAACGGCACTTTTATTTTGAACGGCTTTTTCCAACAAGTCCATCACTTCGGGAGCCAAATCTTTGGAAGCCACAAAACCGGAAAGTTTTTGTTTTTGGCTTAATTTGTAAATTTGGTCGGCGGCGGAATCAATCAACACCTGCGGTTCATCGTCTTCTTCTTTATAGCAGCGTTGCACCAAAGCAGTAGCCGTGCGAATCAAATCACGCACGACAAACTTTTTATAGACGATTTCCGCATAGTGTTTTACGTGAGCCGTAGTGGCTACTTTGTCCACCAATTGCGTAAGATAAAGTTCTCCGCCCAGTTGAGTGAGCAGGTTTTTCTTCTTTAATTCTTCGCTTAAAGTAACAATATCTACCGCCTGTCCGCGGTCTATCAGGGTTTTAATCGTGTCAAAAATCTTTTGGTGCGATTCTTTATAAAAATGTTCGGGAGTCAAAATTTCCAAAGCATCGGTAACTGCTTCGCTGTCTAAAAGCATAGACCCCAAAACGGCCATTTCCGCATCTATCGCTTGCGGAGGGATTCTTTCTTCTAATAAATTACTTGCCATAAAAAACCTCGTTCAATAAAATAAAACCCACGCGGGTTATTTTATTTTATCCACCAGGTGCGACAACACCTGTTCGCTCCCCAAAAAGGGAATATATTTCTATTGTAGCAATTTAGTAAAGGCCCGCCAAACTAATCATTTCCCGTGAGTTGTATAAAAACCGATATTTATTAGCCTATCAGTATAAAAGGGGAAGGAAAATACGGGGGGTAGCGAAAGGCGTTTGCCGGGGATAACGGGCAGACGCCCTTTTTGCGCCCGCGGGAATCCCGGGCAATATGGTAAAATATTAGATATGAATTCCCCTTTTCGCATTTTAGCCAAAGATTCCCGTTCCAAAGCCCGCACGGGTGTGCTTTATACCAAGCACGGCCCGGTGCGTACCCCGGTTTTTATGCCGGTCGCCACGCAAGCCTGCGTAAAAGCCTTAACCGACGAAGATTTGAAAAACGCCGGCGCGCAATGCTTGCTTTCCAACACCTATCACTTATATTTGCGCCCTACCACCCAAATTTTACAGAAAATGGGCGGTATCCATAAATTTATGAATTGGGACGGAAGTGTGCTGACCGATTCGGGCGGATTTCAGGTTTACAGCCTTTCCAAATTTAGAAAAATCAAAGAAGAAGGCGTTACCTTCCAGTCCCACCATGATGGGAGCAAGCACCTTTTCACCCCCGAAAATGTAATTCAATTTGAAAGCGAAATCGGTTCCGATATTTGGACGATGTTAGATGTGTGTATCCATGCCAAGGATCCATCCAAATACGATGCCCGCCAAGCCCTCAACATTACCAAACGTTGGGCCGAACGCGCTGCCAAAGCCTACCAAAAAACAGTGCCGCAACAAAACATTACCCAAAACGCTGACGGTAGTTTTTCCGTCGGCAATTCTCTTTTGTTCGGCATTATCCAAGGTTCTATTTTCCCCGATCTTCGTAAAGAGGCCGCCCAACACATGGCGTCCTTACCCACGCACGGTTATTGCCTCGGCGGGCTTTCATTAGGGGAAACGCTGGAACAAATGAACGAATCCGTTTTGGCCGTTACCGACAATTTACCCGAAAACAAACCGCGCTATTTTATGGGATTGGGTACCCCGGTGGAAATCTTAAATTCCATTGAACGCGGTGTAGATATGTTCGATTGCGTATGGCCCACCCGCGTAGCCCGCAACGGCTTGGCTATGACCAGCGGCGGCCGTGTAAACATTAAAAATGCCGAGTACCGCACGCAAGATATTCCGCTCGACCCGGAATGCGATTGTTACACTTGCCGCCGATATTCCCGCGCTTATTTAAGCCATCTGTACCGTTCGGCCGAACTGACCAGCCACCGCTTAATGAGTATTCACAACATACGCTTCCTGATTCGGTTAACCGAACGCGCCAGAGAGGCTATTGAAAACGGAACCTTCTTGGAATTTAAGGAAGAAGTAATCCGCAAATATCAAAACTTCAAATAATAAAAAACCCCGGAAATCCCGGGGTTTTTTATTGCTCAAAAAATTTTACTTTTCCGCTACAGGCTCTTTCTTGGGGGCCGGTTTGGGGAAGGATACAAGCAACACATACGCGCTTAACATCTGCAAAGTAAATGCTGCCGATATAAAGATATATTTATAAGCGCTCATCATCTGCAGAGTAGGGACGGGGAACAACACATAATACACCGTTCCCACCGCACGCAAAAGCGGTACAAAGGTAAAATCGGCGTTGGTAAAGAAGGCAAGCAACCCCTGTACCAAAGCCAAAACACTCACATAGCGTTCGCCCAGCAAAATAAATACAGCCTGCGATGCATACAACACCCAAAAACCGGCATGAAGGCGAAACAGAATTCCCCCTGTCATCAGGTCTCTGATACACAGTACGGTATTGGACAATACCCCGATCAGGCAAAAACAAAAAATCATTTTCACCCAAAAATTTAAGTTCGTAAAACGAATCAGTAAATTTTTCATACAAGTTTTACCGGGTTAAACTTAACTCCGCCTTACGTGCATGAACCGCCAAGGCCAGTTGGATAAGTCCGTCCAAAATATCGTTATAATTTTCCCCGCCTGCTTCAAAAAGTTGCGGGAACAGGCTGGTATCGCTCATACCGGGCAATGTGTTAATTTCGGAGAAATAATACCGTCCTTCTTTATCCATTAAAAAGTCAACCCGCGCCAGGCCGCTGCAACGAAGGGCCCTAAAAATGGCTTGGCTGTCTTCGCGCATACAGGCCTGCACATCTTCGGGCAAATCTGCCGGAACATTGGTCTCGCATCCGCCGGCTACTACATATTTGGCATTATAATCAAAAAACTCGCCCGCCACAGTACGGAGTTCCCCGCAAGCAGAGGCTTTTACCGTTTGCCCCTCTCCATACAAAGCGCAGAAAATCTCTCGCGCACAATCAACCCCTTTTTCAATCATGACGTCCGTATCAAATTGAAGGGCAAAAGAAACGGCTTCATGCAGTTCGCTGATTTCTTTTACTTTACGGACACCCACGGAAGAACCCAAACGGACGGGTTTTACAAAAACGGGAAGCCCCGCCTCTTTTACCCAGGTTTCGAGTTCTTGTTTATCGTAATCCTGCCCGCGCGAAACCACGCAATAAGGGAGAACTTCCGCCCCCGTTTTGCGGGCAATCAATTTGGAAATTTCTTTATCCATACCCATGGCGGAAGCCAACACTCCGCAACCCACATACGGCAAATCCAAGGTTTCCAAAAAACCTTGCAGGGTACCGTCTTCACAGTTTGTTCCGTGAAGAACGGGGAATACGACATCTGCTTTTAAGGTAAATGTTCCGTCCAAAGACATTAAATGTGCATCGGTACGCAAAACGGGCGTAAGAGGTTTATCCTGCGGAGTTTGCTCTCCACAGGTTTCCTGCAAAAACCAGTAACCTTTTTTATCAATAAAAACAGGATATACGCGGTATTTTTCCGGTTGAGCCTGCAAACGGGCGCACACCGTTTGCGCGCTATGAACAGAAACTTCATGTTCGGTAGATTTTCCACCGTAAAGAACAACAACATTTAGACAAGCCATATTCTTCCTTCTATAGTTAAAAGGCCTGATTTGCATCAGGCCCGGATTGTAAAGAAAATTATCTGTCTTCCCGGAAAATAGACCATTTCATGCGGCCGATAAAACTGTCTGTTTTTTCCAAGAAGTCTTCCCCGTTGAAAAGAGATTCCGTTTGCGGGACGGGGTCGGCCACTTTAATTTCGGGCAGGTCGGCCTCCGTTTGTACTTTGGCGGGGGCTTGCTTACTCATGGCCACGGGTTGTTCCGATAACGGCACTTCTTCGGTTTTGTGGGAAACTTTCTTTGCGACAATTTTGGGAGCGGCGGGCTCTTGGGGAACGGGTTGATCCGTCCAAGCCTGCGCTACCGCCGGTTTTTGCATGGCGGCGGGTTTGGCCGGTTCTTGAGCCGGGGCATTTTTCCGTTGGGAAAATTCTTGTTTTTCGGCGCGTTCTTTTTCCTGAACCAAGCGGGCCGCCAACAACGCCGCACTTTGGTTGCGCAGTTGTTGATTTTCTTTGGCTAAAGTTTGCTTTTCTCCCGCCAATTCACGCGCTTGTTCTTCTAATTTTTGAGATTTGGCCGCTAAAGCTTCTTTTTCTGCTTTCAAACTTTCAGTTTGTTCCAGCAGAGATTCTTTTTCGCGGGAAAGTTCTTCCCGTTCGCGGAAAGCAATTTGCAAATCGTGTTGTAAGTTTTCTTTGGCACCGCTTAATTCTTGCGCTTGGCGGGCCAAGGTCTGGCGCGCTTGCTCCACTTGGGCGGATAAGGCCGTTTTTTCCTGAGACAAAGCTTCCACGCGAGCGGAAAGGGCTTCTTTTTCTTGGCTGATTTCTTGGGTGCGTGCCGCCAGTTCCGCGTTTTCGCGGTCTAATTCCTGCGTACGAGTTACCAACTGGGCTTTTTCTTGTTCCAATTCAGCCACGCGTTTATTTAATTCTTCTTTTTCCTGTACCAGTTGGTTTTGGGAACCCTGCATCGTGCCGTGTTGGGTTTCCCAACTTTTCACTTGGGCAACCACGGTTTCTTTTTCCCGGCTGAGTTCCTCCACACGCGCTAAAAGCGAAGCCTTTTCCTGCGTTAAAGCACCGGCACGCAAAGAAAGTTGCTGTTTTTCTTTTCCGAGTTCTTCGGTACGGGCAACGAGTTCCGCTTTTTCGCGGTCTAATTCCACTAAGCGCGTTTCCAAATTATCTTTTTGTTCGGTTAACGCACGGTTGGCATTTTGGAGTTCCGCTTTTTCCTGTTTTAATTGCTCATTGGAAGAACGCCATTCCTCGCGTTCCTGGCTCCAAGATTCGGACTGCATATCAAAAAATTCTCTTTCACGGGAAAGTTCGTCCGTGCGGGCCGAAAGGGTATCCTTTTCGCGGGTCAATTCTTCCGCACGCAAATTTGCCGCGGAAAGGTTTTGTTCCAAGTTTTGCTTGGCATCTTGCAAAGTGGCATTTTGGTGGGAAAGTTCTTCATTTTGTTGGCCCAACACTTCGATTTTTTGTTTTAGTTGGCCGATAACCACATCGTTTTGGTTGATTTTTTCCACCAATTCTTTGAAATTCTTTTCCAACATTTCTTTTTCTTGACGGACGGCTTCCAAAGCGGATTGGGCAGATTGGAATTGAGTAGAAAGTTCGTCGCGTTGACCTTCCAACACACGCAAACGTTCCGAGAAAACAGTGAGTTGCTTTTTGGAAGTTTGGCTGTGGTTTTCGCGCAAAGCGGCCATTTCCGCTTTGAGTGTTTCCAATTCGCGTTCTTTGGCTTCCAAACGCGCCAAGGCTTGTTCTTTTTCTTCGGCGGCTTTGTGAAGTTTGATATTTTCCGCACGCAAGGATTCGATTTCTTCCACCTGCCGCATACAGGTATCGGAAATTTCCTGCAATTGGTTTTCCAAACTGGTTACTTTTTGTTGGTATTGCTGCTTAATGGAAATGATGCGGTTTTCAAAATCGAAAGATTTGAAGCGCTCCTCCGCCGCCGTTAACTGGTCGCGCAAAGAAAGAATTTCTTTGGCTTGTTCGGCAGATTTTTTGAGGGCTTCCATTTTTTCCTGTTGCACTTTGCGAATTTCGCGATCCAACGCGCTGTTCACCGCTTTCAACTGGGACGCTTTTTGATGCAAACTGGAAATAATCCGCTCTTTTTCTTCGTATTCGCGGCGCATTTTTTCGGCTTGGGCGGCACGGTAATTATCGGGTTGATAATGGTAAATGGCGGTATGTGCTTCGTCGGCGGCTTTGGGGAAATGCGGCTCCGTATCAAAACTGCGTTGCACATCGGGGGCGCGGTAAGAGAAAGAGGAAGTATTTTGTTGCGAGCGGGAAAGATTTTCCACGCTGGCTTTTAAGTTAGAAATCGTACGGGAAATATGTTCCAAAAAGGCATCTTTGTCTTTTTGGCGTTCCATAGCCTCCCGCGTGCGGGCCAATTCGGAAAGAATCATTTGGTTTTGGCCGGCGGTAGCTTCGAATTTATCTTCCAATTCCTGAATTTTTTGTTCCAGTTTTTCTAACGATTTCTCGTACTGGACAGATTTAGCGGGAAGGGAATTTTCGCGCGGGGCAAAATCGGAGGGTTGGAAGGGGGCATTGGCGGGAGAGAAAGTTTGTTCCTTAAACTTCTCCAAAAATTGGGCGATATCGCCGTGTCCGTCAAATTGGTTATTGTCTAACGCCATGCCAGTTCCCCCGACTAAAAATACCTATACTAAATTTAACCACAATATGGACGAAATGTCAACCGGGTTTTATGACGAGAATTTAGGTTTATGAAGCGCGTTTTGACAGGCGGTTTCTAACGGCACCCGCCAAATAGAAGGAACCCGTGCACAACACGCGTTCGCGCGTTAAGGCGCGTTGAAGGGCTTTGCCCCAATCGGCCTCGAATACAATCTGCGTGCGGGCCGGCAAGGCTTCTTCTATCAGTTCCTGGTCGGCCCCGCGGGAAGAGGGCGGCACCGTAACAATGATTTCCTTAAAATGAGGGCTTAAAAGCGTTAGCATTTTTTTATAATCTTTATCTTTCATAAACCCACACAAAAGGGTGGCATTTTCGTAATAAGGGCTTTTGCGCCAAAAATCAACCAATAATTCCACGGCCTGCGGATTGTGTGCACCGTCCAATACAAAGAGCGTTTTACCGCAACGGAGCACCTCAAAACGGCCGGGTAACGAAACACTCTCCAGCCCCTTGCGAACTGCTTTTTCCGCCAGGCCCAATTGTTTGGCGGCTTGATAAACGACGCAGGCGTTAATCACTTGGCGCGTTCCCAACGCATGCAGCATCCACTCGTCGCCTTCCTGTTCGGTATGCAAAACGGTTTGCCCGTTTACAAAATCATAAGCATAATCAAAAAAAGGTTCTCCCAAACCCACAAAAGTAAGCGGGGCTTTTTTGGCCTTGGCTACTTTGGAAATTACCTCGCGCGCGGCGGGGTTTACCGTTCCGCTGATAACGGGAACACCCGGCTTAATAATACCTGCTTTTTCCCGCGCAATTTGAGTTAGAGTAGAGCCTAAGTATTGGGTATGGTCTAAACCGATGGAAGTAATAATACTTAGTACCGGTAAACAGACATTGGTGGGGTCTTTTCTTCCCCCGAGTCCTGTTTCCAGCACTACATAATCGGCCTTTTTGCGGGCAAAATAAACAAGCGCGGCCGCCGTTAAAATTTCAAAAAAGTTCAGTTCTTCCTCTTCTTCCTGGAAAACTTCCAATACGATTTTGGAAAATACTTGTTTGGAAATAGGTTTGCCGTTAAATTGGATACGCTCGGTGGGATTTTGCAAATGAGGGGAGACGAAAAGCCCCGTTTTATAACCGGCACAAGCAAGGGTGTGGGCTAAAAGAGTACAAACAGAACCTTTGCCGTTCGTCCCTGCCACATGGATAATTTTGCATTTTTCCTGAGGGTTTCCCAAGCGGGCAAGTAAACGCGAAAAGCCGTCCGGGCCGGCCCCCAGGCCTACTCCCGTACGCTTGAGAATATAATTAAAAACAATATCAAAACTCATTTTTGTCCGGGTTATAACGGCGGATATCCGCACCCAAAGCCGTCAGTTTTTCTTCTAACTTTTCATATCCGCGGTCAATATGATACACGCGCTCCACTTCCGTTTCGCCTTTGGCGCAAAGCCCTGCCATTACCAAGGCAAAACCGCCGCGCAGATCGGAAGATTGCACATGAGCAGCCGATAATTCTTTTACGCCCGTAATGCGCGCCACACTTTTTTCGGTAGCGATATCCGCCCCCATACGCACCAATTCGGGTGCATGCATAAAACGGTTTTCAAAAATATCTTCGTCCACTTCGGCCGTACCGTTGGCCAAGGTCATCAGTGTCATCCACGGGGCTTGTAAATCGGTGGCAAAGCCCGGATAGGGAGCCGTACGGATACGCAAGGGTTTAATTTCTCCATCATAGGCGTGCACACGCACGGAATCTTTTGTAATGGTAAGCGGAAACCCCGCTTCCTGTAAATCTTCCAGCAAAATGGCATTATGTTCCGGTACACACCCGGTTACGGTTACATCTCCGCGGGTAACGGCGGCCGCCAACATATAAGAGCCGCTTTCAATGCGGTCGGCCACTACGGTGTGTTCCGCCCCATGCAACGATTTTTTACCCCGAATAACCAGGCGGCCTTTTTCATCGGCATGGATATCGGCCCCCATTTTGTTTAAGAAATCGACCACATCATCAATTTCCGGTTCTTTGGCCACATTTTCCAAAACGGTTTCCCCTTCAATCAAGCACGCGCACATAAGCAAGTTTTGCGTGGCACCCACGCTCGGGAAGCGAAGCACAATTTTGGCAGGGGATAATTTTTCGGCACGGATAATCACGTTGCCGCCCTTGGTTTCGCAGGTCGCTCCCAATTTTTCAAATCCTTTCAAGTGAATATCTACCGGGCGAACCCCGATGGCACAACCTCCGGGGAGCGGAATTTCCGCCGTTTGAAAACGCGTCAACAAAGGCCCCGCCACCCAAAAACTGGCGCGCATTTGTTTTACCAGTTCGTACGGAAGATTATTTTTCAATTCTCCGTTAGCGGAAATGGTAACGGTGTTGTTTTTGTATTCCACTTTTTTACCGAGATATTCCAAAATTTTAAGCGTAGTGCGGACATCGCGCAAATTAGGCACACGATGAATCACACACGGCTCGTCCGTAAGCAAAGTGGCTACCAAAATAGGTAACGCCGCATTTTTGCTGCCGCTGATTTGTACCGTGCCTTGTAATTTTTTTCCGCCGCGAATTAACAATCTATCCATAAAAACTCCCTTAAAATATTAAATTTTACGCGCCAACACAAAACGCTCTATCCCCACTATATCTTTTTTTACCTCTGCCTTCCAGCCGATTTCCTCAAGTCCTCTCGCAACGGCCGCCGCTTGCCCTTTGCAAAGTTCCAAGGCAAACAGTCCCCCGGGGTTCAAGTAATCGCCCGCCAAGGCACACAAGGGCCGCACGATATCTAACCCGTCCGCACCGCCGTCCAAGGCCAGGCGGGGTTCGTGCAACACCTCACGCGTTAGTGTATCCACAATTTCGCTGGGGATATAAGGCGGGTTGGAAATAATTAAATCAAAAGTACCCTGTACATTTTCCCAAATATCACTTTGCAAAAATTGTACTTGTTGAAGAAGCCTCAACCGGGTGGCATTTTCCTGCGCTACTTTTAAGGCACTTTCGGAAATATCTACCCCTAAAATTTGCGCTTTGGAAAAACGATCTGCCAGAGCCAAAGCAATGCAACCGCTTCCGGTACACATATCCAAAAAACGATAGTTTCCGCGCCGCTCGTAGTGGGCACTTACCAGATCTACCAGTTCTTCTGTTTCGGGGCGCGGAGTTAAAACAGACGGTGTAACACGGATATCCAACCCGCAAAAAGGTTGAAAGCCTACAATATGTGACAAAGGCTCCCCGGCGGCTTTGCGCGCCAAAAAAGTTTGATATTGGGAAAAGTCGTTCTCGCCGATGTGTTGCGAACGGTTCATCAACAGCCAAGTGCGCGTGACATTTAACACACACGCAAGCAGCCACTCCGCATTGGCCTGAGGCTCGTCCGAGCCGGCTTCGGCTAATTGTTCGGCCGCGGCGGAAATAAGTTCTTCTATTGTGTAAGAGGTATCCATAAACCGTTCAAAAAGCCGGAGGCTTTAATAGCCCTCCGGCAAATAAAAATACTTATCAGATTTGCAGATTTTTTAGTTTCTGCTCCACGCGAAAAGCGCGTAAATCTTCCAGTATAGGCTCCACATTTCCTTCCATAATCTCCAAAATGTTATGGTAAGAAATATCCGTGCGGTGATCCGTCACGCGGCTTTGCGGGAAGTTGTAGGTGCGGATTTTTTCGGAACGATCCCCCGTGCCCACTTGGCTTTTGCGTTCATCATAAATTTCTTTATTGCGTTTTTCTTCTTCAATTTGATAGAGTTTCGCGCGCAACATAGCCATGGCTTTTTCGCGGTTTTTACCTTGGTGGCGTTCTTCCCGGCAGGAAACCACAATGCCCGTCGGTTTGTGGATAATGCGTACAGCCGTTTCCACTTTGTTTACGTTTTGCCCGCCGGCACCGCCGGAACGGCAGGTTTCCATTTCCAAATCTTCGGGACGAATTTCAATATCGATTTCTTCGGCTTCGGGCATAATAGCCACCGTAACGGTGGAGGTATGCACGCGTCCGGCCGTTTCGGTATCGGGTACGCGTTGTACGCGGTGGGTGCCGGCTTCGGTGCGAAGCCAAGAGTAGGCCCCGTCCCCTTTAATAAACATACTTACATATTTGCACCCTTTTAAGCCGGTAGGGGTAAATTCCAAAATTTCGGTCGTCCAACCTTTGGTTTGGGCAAAGTGCTGATACACACGCAACAGTTCCGCCGCAAACAGGGCCGATTCGTCACCGCCGGCACCGGGGCGGATTTCCAGATAGATATTTTTGGAATCGTTGGGATCGGGCGGGATAACCAAAATACGCAGTTCTTTTTGAAGTTCGGGGAGTTTTTCTTCCAATTCCGCCAATTCTTCCGCCGCCATTTTAACAAGTTCTTTATCTTCGCCGGCTTCAATCATGGCGCGGTCGTCCGCGATGGCTTTTTCCACAGAGGCGATTTCTTGTTCTTTTTCAATAATCGGTTTCAAAAAAGCATGGCGTTTGGCTTTGACAGCCAATTCTTGCCCGGACAAATTCCCGGAAGAAAGTTCTTCTTCCAACTGTTTGAATTCTACTACGTATTTGGAGGTATCCATAAGTTTTCCTTTTACCAGTATTTACAAAGAAAAAGAGCAGACCCCCTTTCGGACAGTCTGCTCTTTTGAACAAAGGTTGCTATTTTACTTCCGCTTCAGCTTTGGCAGCCTTTTTAGCCGGTTTAGCGGCGGCTTTTTTGGCTACGGCCGGTTTTTTGGCCAATTTGGCTTTAGCTTTTACTTCGGTTTTCGGTTTGCGAACCAAGGTTTTACCTTCGGTTTTCGCAAAGCGTTTGTTGAATTTTTCTACCATACCTTCCGTATCGAGCAATTTTTGTTTGCCGGTGAAGAAGGGGTGGCAAGCGGAGCAAATGTCCAATTTCAAAGTTTTGGCCGTGGAGCGGGTGGTAAATTTATTACCGCAAGCGCAAGTGGCTTCCACGAATTCATAAGTAGGGTGTAATTTTTCTTTCATTTTATTCGTCCTTTCAAAAAACTATATAGTTTATTTTACCATATTCTTTTTAATTTTGGAAAACAAAATTCTTTTTACGCCCGGTTAAAAGGCGTTTACCTCCATTTGTTTGAAGAAGTCCTTGTTGGACTTGGTGGAGGATAATTTTTCCAAAAGCAACGTCATGGCGTCTACGGAACTTAACGGAGCGAGCACTTTACGCATAATCCACACTTTGTTCAGTTCGTCTTCGCTTAGAAGCAGATTTTCCTTACGGGTGGAACTGCGGTTGATATCCACCGCCGGGAAAATGCGGCGTTCGGAAAGTTTGCGGTCCAGGCTCAGTTCGCTGTTGCCGGTACCTTTGAATTCTTCGAAGATAACTTCGTCCATACGGCTACCGGTATCCACCATAGCCGTTGCGATGATAGTAAGCGAACCGCCTTCTTCGATATTGCGTGCCGCACCCAAAAAGCGTTTGGGTTTTTGCAAAGAAGTGGCTTCCAACCCCCCGGTCAATACACGACCGGAAGACGGGGCAACCGTGTTATACGCACGGGCTAAACGGGTGATAGAGTCCAACAGAACAACCACATCTTTGCCTTGTTCGGCCATGCGTTTGGCTTTTTCGATAACCATTTCCGCTACTTGCACGTGGCGGTCGGCCGGTTCGTCGAAAGTGGAAGCAACCACTTCGCCTTTTACACTGCGGCTCATATCGGTTACTTCTTCCGGGCGCTCATCAATTAAAAGAACCATTAAAACGGCATCTTTGTAATTTTCGGCAATGGAGTGCGCAATGGCTTGCAAAATCATGGTTTTACCGCTTTTGGGCGGAGCCACGATAAGAGCACGCTGGCCCTTACCGATAGGAGCAATCAAATCAATCACCCGTTGGGTAAGAGAAGATTTATCAATCTCCAGCGTAAAGCGTTCATTGGGGTGAAGCGGAGTTAAGTTTTCAAAAAGCGGACGGTTGTATATTTTATCGGACTCCAAACCGTTTACCTTTTGAACTTGGAGCATGGCAAAATAGCGTTCGTTATCTTTCGGCGGGCGAATAAGGCCTTCGATGGTATCGCCTTTGCGAAGCCCGAAGCGTTTGATTTGGGAAGGAGAAACATAGATATCTTCTCCCCCGGCCAAATAGTTGTTTTCCACCGCACGCAAGAAACCGAAACCGTCCGGCAGGATTTCCAACACGCCGCCGCCGTACACAGAACCGTTTTGTTTGGCTTGCACGGCCACAATGCGGCCGATCAATTCCTGTTTACGCAGGCCGGAGATATCTTCCAAATTGTAATTAACCGCCAGTTTCGTCAGTTCCGGCATGCTTAATTTATTAAGAGCACGGGCGTCCATAGGTTTAGCACCGTTGGGCTGACGGGCAGGTTGTTGCGCGGCAGCATAATTCATGCGCGGCGTTGTGCGTTGCAAATTTTGCGGACGCACCGCTTTTTCCGCGCGTTCGTTTTTTTCGATTTTCTCTGCTTTTTCTGCCTTGACCGCTTCGATAGTTTTAGCGGCAGAGGCTTTCGTTTTGGTTTCTTTTACCGTTTTAACAGGTTTTTCCTGCGGTATATTTTCTTCCATACTGGCTCCTTACTTAAGTCCGTAAATATGTTGGAACGCTTTACAGATGCGTTCGACTTTTAACCCCAAATCTTTTTTGCTTCCTCCGTTGGACAATACAACATCTGCCAAACGGATTTTTTCGCTATCGGGTATTTGAGCCTGCAAACGGCGCTTATATTCGGCCAAAGATACCCCGCGGGCTTGCAAGCGTTGTTTTAAGGTGCCCGGGTTTCCCAGCACCAAGATATTCAAATCCGTTAATTTATTCCACCCGGCCTCGAATAAAAGCGGCACTTCAAAAACAATAAAGGAGTGGGAAGTTTTTTTAATTTCTTCCCGAGCCGTTTTAAGTACCCGAGGATGTAAAAATTTTTCCAGTTTTTGGCGGGCGGCCGAATCAACAAAAACCTTTTCGGCCACTTTTGCCGGCTCACACGAACCGAACCAAGCCGTCAACTTCTTTTGAACTTCGTCGGTTTGATACAACCGTCGCACCAATTCATCGGCAGACAATGTATAGGCTCCGTGTTTGGCAAAATACGAAAGCGCCACACTTTTTCCGCTTGCCATATTACCGGTAAGGCCCACCACCAACTTATTTTTTACGCTCAATTTCATAAAGGTAATTTTTCCATATCGTACCAATTGTTCCCGGCTTTGGCCGCCGCTAACAGCGGTACCCGAAGTTTAACGGCCGATTGCATGAGCGCCTTAATACGGGCGGCCGTTTCGGTTAAGACATTTTGGGGAAGTTCAAAAATAAGTTCATCGTGCACCTGCATGGTCATTTGTACGGAAGAACCGCGATAAGCGTTAAAAACATCTAACATCGCTTTTTTAATAATATCCGCGGAACCTCCCTGCACAATGGTGTTAATGGCGGCACGCTGGGCAAAAGAAGTCATTGCCCCAACTCCCATGTTAAATTCCGGTAAATAACGCACATGGCCCAACATGGTTTTTACAAAACCGTTTTGACGGGCCAAGGCTACATTGGCATCAATCCACTCACGCACAATACGGAAATTTTTGAAGTAATTATCAATGTATTCTTTGGCTTCGCGCAGGGAAATCCCCAGCGATTGGGAAAGGCCCATGGGGCCCTGTCCATAAATGATACCAAAATTGATTGCCTTTGCACTAGAGCGCATTTCCTCGGTAACCATCAGCGGCATCACGCCGAAAATCTGCGCGGCCGTTTGGGTGTGAATATCCCCTCCCTCCAAAAAAGCCTGAATAAGAACGGGGTCTTGGCTTTCGTGCGCCAATACGCGCAAATCAATTTGCGAATAGTCCACACTTAATAAAGTATTTCCGGGAGCGGCACAAAAAGCTTTACGCAAATAGCGGCCTTTTTCGGTGCGGACGGGGATATTTTGCAGGTTGGGGCTGGAACTCGACAAACGCCCCGTAACCGTTCCCGTTTGATCCAAATAAGAGTGTACTTTGTCTTCTTCATCGGCCATTAAAAGCAAATTATCTACATAAGTAGATTTTAATTTAGCGTTGGAACGGTATTCCAAAATCTCGCGCGCGATAGGATAGTTTTGGGCGATTTGTTCCAAGACTTCTTCGTCCGTGGAATAGCCGGTTTTTGTTTTTTTCACGGGAGGAATTTTCATTTCTTCAAATAAAAGAGTTCCCAGTTGTTTGGTAGAGTTGACATTAACCGAATACCCGGCACGGGCATCTATATCTTTTTGCAAACGGGCGATTTCCTGCTCTAACAAGGCCTTGAATCCTTCCAACCACCCCGGATCCACCCGAAAGCCCGCGAACTCCATATCAGCCAACACCATCATCAGCGGAAGTTCCAAGTTTTGGAACAAATCCTCTTGTCCGCTTTCTTTTAATTTCTGCATTAAAACAGTTTGCAACGGCCACATAAAACGATTGTAGGCACGCATCAGTTCCAGGGGGTCATCGTCATTTAACATGGCGGAAAAATACTCCGCACAAGCCCCCGAAAAACTCAAATCTCCGGACGGATTTAATAAATAGCGCGCCAAACGGCCGTCAAAACAGCGGATAAATTTTCCCTGCACATTTAAGTTTAATTCGCGCAAGGTTAACTTCAAATCGTAGCCGATTTTTTTGATTTCATCGTTCAATACTAATTTTTTTATTTCCGCCAGTTCCCACGGATGCACATCGGCCTGTAACACCACGGCGGCTTCGCTTTCGTTTAACCCCAAGACGAGCAAATCATCTTGTGCGTGCAGAAAAATTTCCGCCGCCGAGCGGGCTTTTTCAATCGCTTGCGCAAGCGGAATATCCTTAAAAGTAATTTCGGCAGGTTGGGATTTCTTGAAAACGGCAGAGGGTTGAAAAAAATCTAATAAATTCTTAAATTCATAGCGGGCAAATAAATCGGCCAATTTTTCCCGTTCGGGTGTTTGCACACGGTAATCTTCCAAAGAAAAATCCATTTCCAAGTTGGAATCAAACATCACCAACTGTTTAGATAACAAGGCCTCTCCTTCGTGGTCTAAAATTTTCTTGGACAGGGCAGGTTTCATGTCAGGGCTGTCGTTATGGGCAGCACGCAAAATATCTTCCAAATGGCCGAAACGGGTAATCAGTTGTAGGGCCGATTTGGGGCCCACCCCCATAATGCCGGGGATATTATCCGAAGCATCACCCACAATGGAAAAATAGTCCGCAAGGAAATCTGCCGACACACCAAACTTTTCCACGGCCGCTTCCGGCCCTTTGAAACCGTCTTTCCCGCCAGCAGGCCAAATGTGGATAAAATCACTTAAAAATTGGTATACATCTTTATCGGTAGTGGCTAATACACTGGGCACTTTTTCAGCCGCCGCGCGCGTAGCCAAAAACGCCATCAAATCGTCCGCCTCTATGCCTGGTTTCGCCACCACGGTAAGGCCCAATTCGCGCACGAGTTCCCGCGCCAAATTTAATTGGCTCACCAGTGCATCGTCCGGTTTTTTGCGTGTACCTTTATATGCGGGCCATAAATTCTTACGCCGGGCGCAACCGCCGGGAGAGTCGAAACAAACAGCCACATAGGCGGGTTGATAATCGCGTAACATTTTGATTAACCACCGCACAAACCCATACAAAGCCCCCACCTCCAGCCCGGCCGAAGTGGTTAATTTAGGCAAAGCATGATAATTACGATGCAAAAAGTTGTGGGCATCTACCAAAAAAAATTGCGGTTGAAATTGACTCATATAATTAAAAAATAAAAAGGGAGAAAATCAGGGGAAAGAGAAGAAATATCCGCCCCGAGAAAACCCCGGGGCGGAAAAACAGTTTACATTTTGGAATCTACAGTTTCCAAAATATTCTTTTTAATAGTTTCTTTTTTATCAAGAGAGTAACCGCTTGTCGTATACAAGTTAGCTTTATTATGTAAAACACGGAACGTGGGCAACAACAACACGCCCTCGCTCCACTCAAACGGAACCCCTTCCAAAAAACCTCTCGTTATATCAACGGTATACACGCCCACTTTCCCTTTGTATTTATTAGTAGCAAAGGTTTGCATAAGTTCGGGCAATAATTCCTGTTTAGCCTTCCGGCAAGGTTGGCACCCGACAGCTGTAAACATAATTACATATACTTTGTCGGGGTTGGCTTTATATTCTTCAACCGTAAGTTTAGGAACAACCGGAGCGGGGGTTTGTGCTTGGGCGAAAATACCTGTGCCCAACACAAAGGCAACTACTAAAAGCAGTAACGATAATTTCTTCATAAGTTATCCTATAACAACTCGTTTAATTTTTCCTGCAGGGCCGACTTAGATTGTAAGCCGACCAACTGGCCTGCCACTTCTCCGTTTTTGAAGAAAATAAGAGTAGGCAAAGAGGACACGCGATATTTCCCGGGGGTTTCGGGTGCTTCGTCCGCGTTTAACTTGCAAACTTTCACTCTACCGGCGTATTCAACCGCCAATTCTTCAATAACGGGGCCCAACATGCGGCACGGCCCGCACCAAGAGGCCCAAAAATCAACCAACACCGGGCCATTGAATTTTAATACTTCTTCTTCGAAATTTGCATCCGTTAAAATTACTTCGCTCATAATGCCCCCTGTACATAATACTCTATATATTCAAGAGTAGCAAAGGCAGGCCCCGCTGTCAAGATAAAAAAAGGGCTATTTGGAAAGTTGTAGAAAAATAAACACCCCCCGAATTTTTCGAGGGGTGTTCTATATTCAATTCATTAAATACAATTTACATTTCCGTAATCGCCGGTACAACTATTGTAAGAAACACTACACCAAGTGTATTCGGAGCCGGCTTCAAAGTTGGTAAAACGCAAAGTTTCCACTCCGCAACCGCCGGCACCGCCGCCACCGCCACCGCCGCCGCCACCGCCTCCGCCGCCGGAGGAAGTAGGACAAGCGATTTTTTCCCATTTACAGGAAGAGTTACATTTGCGGCCGGAATTGTAAGTGGTAGGTGTGTTATTATTATTATTTCCAGAACCTAAACCATCATCGAGTCCTAAAGAGGGAGCTTCAACCTGCTCTTTGGCCGCAAGTTCTTGGCTAACCATAAATTGAGCCGTCTTTCCCGTACCGGTACATGTATTCCCACCCGTCACAGTGTAAGTACCCGGTTCGCATTCGGCGCCGGTCGGCTGGTTACATTTGGTCCAGGCGCCGGCTGTCCAAGTGCCGCTGGAGGTGTCGCAAGTGACGCTTCTGGTTTGGGTGCCGCAGTAGCCGCAGTCTTGGCTAGCCATCGGTTTCAAAGATTCATTACAAGATTTATTGCTACATTCTGCCAGCGTTTTACTGCACGAACCCCAACCGGTTGCTATCCATTGGCCGGAAGAAGTATCGCAACTCACACTTCTGGTTTGAGTACCACAACCGTTACAAACTTGCAAGGTAGTAGGTTTTGTTCCCGTACATTCACATGCTTCGGAAATACTACACGCACTCCAAGCACTCCACTCACCGGTAGAAGTATTGCAGGTGCGCGTTCTTTCTCCCGCGTTGTTACAGCCGCATTTTTCGGTGGCAGAACCGGAACATTGGATTACGGGCGGAACAGAAGCTTCCCCTTCGCATGCGGAGCCGTCTTGATAATCGGCTTTGGCAATCAGTTCGCTACACAACGGATAGTCTTTATTTAATTTCAAACACTCCGTTTCGTTCTCACAGCAAATGCGTCCGTCTTCATAAGAAGGCATCTGCAATTCGTACGCATATTTCCCTTTGCTGGTAGCTTTCATACCTGTGCTGGTAAGGGAGTAATTAAAGTTTTTGGTACTGGTAGAAGTTAACACATCGGTTAACTTGGCGCTATCGGTTAAATAATTCTTATCCAACGCACAGCGTTTTTCCTGTTCCGTGCGTACGGCCGCCATCAGTTCTTCCGCTTCTGTTGTTTTGCGGGTTTCCACAATTTTGTTAAACTTGGGAAGCACCACGGCAGACAATACGCCTATTATAATTACAACAACGAGAATTCGGTAAGAGTAAATGCTTTCTTTTTACTTACCTTCATAGGCCCTCCTTAATTATGTGTACAAAATGGATAGAAAAACTCCATACTAATAGTATTGTGTATTTTTGGGTAAAAAATCAAGTTCTTTTTTGTTGTCGGGTTTACAAAAAGAAAAAGTTTATTTTGCTACAATCTAAATATGGAATTTTTAACACAAATAATTGATATTTTTTTACATTTAGATGTCCACCTGAACACCTGGGCCGCCTGGATGGGGGTTTGGCTTTATGTGGTTATTTTCGTTGTCGTTTTTTGCGAAACGGGATTGGTGGTTACGCCCTTTTTGCCGGGAGATTCGTTATTGTTTGCCTGCGGGGCCTTGGCCGCCACGGAAGGAAGTTCTATCAATTTAGGTTGGTTGATTCCCGTTATTTTGGCGGCCGCAGTATTGGGTGATTTTTGCAACTACGAAATCGGCAAGTGGTTGGGGCCCAAAGTATTTACGCGGGAAAACAGTATCTTTTTGAATAAAGACCACCTGAATAAAGCCCATGCCTTTTATGAAAAATACGGCGGGAAAACGATTATTTTGGCGCGGTTTATCCCCATTATCCGCACCTTTGCGCCTTTTGTGGCGGGAATAGGCAAAATGACTTATTTTCATTTTGCCTCTTACAACATTATCGGAGCGATATTGTGGGTGTGTTTATTTACGGTGGGCGGATATTTCTTTGCCGATTTACCCCTCGTAAAAGACCAGTTCCACTATGTGGTACTTGCCATTATTGTCATTTCCGTACTTCCGGCTGTTTACGAATTTATCGCGGCCCGAAAAAAGAAATCTTCTTAACTAAAAAACCCCGCTCGATTAAGCGGGGTTTTTGTTATTCCTGTATTTTTAATTCTACGGGGAGTTTGCCTTGCGGGGTGATATCTCCCAAAATGATTTTGGCCGCCGTTTGTAATACATAGCGGTTTAGTCCGTAAGTGGCCAAAACGGTTTTGGCTTCGGGATAGTTTACGATATCGTACGGACTCATCGTGGAAATAAACACCACATTTTTATTTTCTTTGATTAGCCCGTTGATAGCATTTTTCTGATTGATATTGGTTTTATCTGCCCATTGTAAACTGGTTAAAATCAGCAAATCGGCCCCTTTGGCACACTCCGCCGCGCGGCGGCTGTCTTTTTTACGCGGGGTTAAAGCGGCATTATAACTGCGAATCGTCCACCCCTTTTCCAAAAACGGTTTAGAAAAACTCATCAATTGATCGGCAAAACGCGACGGGGCAAAAAATACCGCACAGACCGTCGGCTTTTTTCCCCCCGCCAACTGAGGAGCAAACGGAAGGAGATTTTGGCGATCCCGCACCAAAGTAACGGCACCGTCGCTTATTTTTTCCAATTCAGCCTGGTAGGCTTCCTGTATAGGGGAAGGGCGTTGAGTTTTACCATCTAAAAGCCCCATTTCTTTTTTGATTTCAAAAATTTTTCGGGCGGCATCTTCCATGCGGTTATTTAAGCCTTTGGTTTTGATTTCCTGCACCATTTGATTAAACACGCTAATCGGTTTTACATAACGCCCTAATAAAATCATATCGGCTCCGCTTTCCAAAGCACGCACGCCGCACCCGGCGATCGTACAGAAAGTAGTGGCACTTTTCATATCCAAACTGTCCGTTACAATAAGGCCCTTAAAACCCATTTTATTACGCAGAAGCCCCTGTAAAATAGGTTGCGAAAAAGTAGCGATATTTTTTTCGTCCAAGGCAGGATACAGAACATGGCCCGTCATCACGCCGTCCACCCCATGTTTGGCGGCCGCCACAAACGGAGGAAGATGTATGCGCTGCATTTGGGAAAAATCAGCTTTCACTACCGGCACTTCGTAGTGTGAATCTAAGGAGGTGTCGCCATGACCCGGAAAATGCTTAACGATGCTGAGGATTCCCGCGGCCTTAAACCCGTTGATAAGAGAAACCCCCATGCGCGTTACATTTTTAGGATCGGAACCAAAAGAACGCACCCCGATAATCGGGTTATGCGGATTGCTGTTTACATCCAACACCGGGGAGAAATTGATATGCACCCCGGCCCGGCGCAGTTCCAACCCCGCCAAATAGGCAATGGTAGCGGCGCCTTCCTCGTCCCCCGAAGCGGAAAGCATCATGTTTGTCGGCAAATAATCAAAACCCAAAGTAATGGGAGTGTAAACGGTTCCGCCTTCGTAGTCAATAGAAATCAAAAGCGGAATTTTGTGCGGGCTTTTTGCGGCCCAACTTTGCAGTTTGTCCACCAGGGCCTGTGTTTGTTTGAGAGAATAATTCCCCCATTGAATCAGCACCCCGCCGATTTTCCCCGCTTCAATGGCCGGGCGCACCAGTTCGGCACTGTCCACATCTACAAATACCACCAGCGTTTGTCCTAATTTTTCATCAAAAGAAAGGTCTTCAAACGCAGGTGCCGCCGCTAAGGGTAAACTTAATATCCATAAAAAAACAAAAATCAACTTGCGCATCAGTTAACCTCTATAACCGGAATCTCGGCAGGAGACAAAAAGCGAAACGGAATGCCCCAGTAAAACATTCCGGAAGTAATGTAAAATTTCATTTTTTCCACTTCATACAAACCATATACGCGCGGGAATTGCAACCGCACCAATGCATTAAACGGAAAAATTTGCCCGTTATGCGTGTGACCGCTAAACATCAAGTCCGCTCCGCCGGCGGAGGCCTCTTCGGCATACAAAGGTGTATGGCTCAGCCAAATAAGCGGCTTCGTCGGTTCAGTTTTGGCGAGGAGTTCTTGCAACTCTGTTTTGGTTACACGCGCGGTGCGGATATCTTTTACCCCCGCCACTTGTACGCCGTTCTCCAAAACCGCCGTTTCGTTTTGTAATAAAGAGATACCGGCATCTTTATAAAATTGCAACGAATTTTGATATCCGGTGTAATACTCGTGATTTCCAAACACGCCATACACCCCCAGCGGCGGGCGTACTTGGGCTAAACGGGCGGCATATTTTTCTTTGTCGGGCCCGTATTCAAATACATCTCCTAATACAAAAAGGACATCGGGGTTTTCTTCTTCCAATTTTTTTAAGGCCGCATCAAACCGCTCCACCGAAACCCCCATGCCTAAATGCGAATCGGACAACAAGGCAATCTTCATTTTCGGGGCTCCCGGCACAGAAACGGATACGCGTTTAATTTTCGGCTCGGACAGGCCGCCCCACAAAGAAACGGCAAATACCCCCGCCATAACCAACACACTAAGCGGGCCCAACCAAGCCCGCATATTAAGATGAAAGAAAAACAATATCCACTGCACCAACGCAAATACCGCACAAATGCAAAAAGCCAAAAAGGCCAACCCAAACCAAGTGTAAGAGGCCAAATACAGGGCTTGTTCCCAAGAGCCGTAATGCGAGCGCGTATAACTGATACCGAATAAAGTAAAGGCTGTCATCACGGCGGGCAATACACCCACCGGCACTTTCCACCCCAATACAGGGAAGGCAAAATACAGCCAAAGGCCTACCGCCGCCTGCATGCCCCAAAGCACCAAAATGACTGTCATTAAAAATCCGCTCACAAAAAATACTCCTAAAAAACAGACCTATCTATTATATTTTACACCATAAAGAGGTATAATATATCTATATATAAATACCAATCAAAGAGGATAATACATCACTATGACCGTAAGAGTTAGATTTGCCCCTTCACCGACAGGATTTTTACATATCGGCGGGGTTCGCACGGCGCTTTTCAATTACCTTTTCGCTAAAAAAAATAAAGGCACTTTCTTGCTTCGCATCGAAGACACCGACGAAGAACGCTCCACCCAAGCCTCTACCGATGCCATTTTCGAAGGTATGCAATGGATGAATTTAACCTGGGACGAAGGCCCCATGCCCGACGGTACCGATAAAGGGCCGGATTTCCCTTATTACCAAGCCCTCCGTGCCGATCAAGGCCTTTACAAAAAATACATTGACCAACTTCTCGCCGAAGGCAAAGCCTACAAATGCTACTGCACGGCCGAAGAATTGGAAGCAAACCGTCAAAAATGCATCGAAGAACACCGTCCGCCGAAATACGACGGCAAATGCAGTCGCTTGACGGAAGAACAACAAAAGGAATTGGAAGCCCAAGGGCGCAAATATGTAATCCGCTTTCGCATGCCTCAGGAAGGTGATGTGGAATGGGACGACATGATTCGCGGTCATGTAAAATTTGCCAGCAAAGATTTGTACGATTTGGTTATCCAAAAAACAAGCGGGTATCCCACCTACAACTTTGCCGTAGTGGTAGATGACCATTTAATGCGCATGACGCACATTATCCGCGGGGACGACCACATTTCCAACACGCCGGCTCAAATTCAAATTTATCGTGCCCTCGGTTGGAAGGAACCGATTTTTGCCCACTTATCCATGATTCACGGGCCGGACGGCAAAAAACTTTCCAAACGCCACGGCGCCACCAATGTGGTGGAATTTAGAAACATGGGTTACCTGCCCGAAGCCTTGAAAAACTACTTGGCTCTCTTGGGTTGGGCTACCTCGGATTCGCAACAAATTTTCGCCCCCGGCGAACTGGAAGAAAAATTTGATATTGCCGGTTGCCAACCCAGCCCGGCCGTAATGGATCCCGAAAAATTAAACTGGATGAACGGGGAATATATCCGCGCAACTTCTTTAAGCCGCTTGACCGACTTGGCCTTGCCGTTTATCGAAAAAGCCGGCATCAACATTTCCTCCGTCAGCCGCGAACGCTTGGAAGGCATTATCGGTTTGGAACATGAAAAATACAAATTGTTAACCGAAATCCCGGATTTAATCCGCTTCTTCTTTGAAGAACCTGTTTTTGAACAGGAAGCCATCGAAAAAGTTTTCGGTAAACCCGAAGCCAAACAAGTACTTGAACTGATGATTAACGCTTACGGCAAATTGGAAGATTTTACGGAAGCCAATTTGGAAGCCACTGCCCGTGCCACCGCCAAGGAAAACGGTTTGAAAGCAGGCCAAATCTTCCACCCGATTCGCGTTTCCGTATCGGGCCGCACCCATGGGCCGACCTTATTCAAAATGTTGGAATACATGGGCAAGGAAACCGTACTTGCACGCTTGAATAACGCCCTTCAATACTGCAAATAATTTTGCGCCGGGCAGATAAGAACTTATGAAATACTGGATTTTTGACGGAAGCGATGTCGTCGGCCCTTTTACGCCGCAGGAACTTGCGGCGCGCCCCGGCTTTGCCTCTACCAGCCTTATCTGCCCGGAAAATTTCAGCGACGATGAAGACAGCTGGAAGCCTGCCTCCAAGTTCCCGGAATTTCAGTTTGATGCACTAGACGGCTCTGCTGAAGTTTTGTTCCAAGAAACAGAAGACGAGAACTTCGAAAAAGAAATGGATACTCTTTTACAAGAGCAAAATCCGCTGGACGGCCCGGACTCTTCCGCCTTGGAAGGCCCCTCGCTTGAAATTCCTAAAAAACCTTCCAAACCCGGCCCGATAGAAGAATACTTCAACACCATTAACGGCGAAGATTTAGGGGATATTTTGGGAATTCCCGACCCCAATGAATCTTCGGATATGAATTTAGCCCGCGCGTTGGAAAGCCAATTCGGCAAAACAAACCCTCCTACCGATAAAGAAATTACACCGATAGAGGACGACCCTTTTGACGAGTTCTCCCAAGAGGAAGAAAAAACCAAAACGCTTCCGCCCGCACAAGAATCTTCCGCCCAAGCGGATCCTTCTGCCGCAAAAGATGAGGCAGAACCCGAACCGGTAACCGACAAAAAAACAGAACCCGAGGCGGACGAAACGGAACCGGCGGTGCTTACGCAAACCACCCGCCAGGAAACAGGGCCGCTTTCCGTGCCGATTTCAAAGGCGGATGAAAGTGAAGAATTTTTATCTTTAGGGACGCCTTCTTCCCAAGAGCAAGAAAAGCAGGAAACGAAAGAACCGGAAGAAGAAAAACCTTCTGTTCCCGTGTATGAACCGACGGAAGAGGCTGAGCCCGTGCAACCGTGCGAACTGCCCACCTTGGTAGAACAGGAAAATCCGCTTTTGCAAAATAAAACACAGGAAGAGCCCCCGCAAGCAGAAGAACCCATTACCCAACCTTCTTGCGATGAAGAAGAAAAGCCTTCTGCCGACGAAAAATCTGTCCCTGAAAAAAAAGAAAACCTGCCCGACCAAACAGCCTGGTTTCCGTTCCCCACGAACGAAGAAGAGGAAGAAGAAACCGAGGAAATAGCGGCAGAAAATCAACCGGAAGAACAAACCCCTGTTGCCCACGAAAGCGAGCCGATCCTTGCTACAGAAAAAGAAACACCAGAAAAACAAAATGCGGACGAAACAGCAGAAGAACCGGCCGAAGAAAAAAAATTATATCCGGAAATAAACAAAATACGCTCGCAATTAAAAAACACGCCGGAAATTGAAAATTTCTTAAATACCCAACGCATCAAAATAAAACCGTCCAATAAAAAAATGAAAACGGTTTTTATGCTGCTGCTTGCCTTGTTGGCTGTAGGGGTAGCCCTTTATATCAACACCCTTTTCCCGGGAACGGCTAGTTCTGCAAAAAACGAAAAAACAATCCAGGCAGAAACTGTTTCCCCGGTGCCTGCCGTGCAACAACCCGTTCGTCCCGTTCCGCCGCCGGCCCCGCTCTCCGCGGAAGACAAAGTGCTGGCCGCCGTACAAAATTATCAACTTCCCGGCGGGAAAGGAACGATTGCCTCTTACTTTGACCGCATTTATAAAGACAAGTTGGACAAAGGCTACACGGCCTCTTGGTCTGCCGAGCCTTTGCATAGAAGCACATATATTGTAAAATACAGACTAACGAAGACCCGCATGGAACCCATTGTGTATGTGTTCCAAGCGGATGCGACCCGCGGACGTTTAACCGGGGCGCTTAACAACATCGCACTCGATTTAGTGGGAAAAATTTAGCCAACCTGGCACACGCTATTTTGGCAAACTTATAAGAGAGGGTTTATTATGGCAGAACAACAACCGATGGCAAAAGCAAACATGGACGATTTGTTCAAACTGATGAAGGCGAAAAATGCGTCCGATATTCACTTAACCGTAGGCGTTCCTCCGGTACTTCGTATTCAAGGGCGTTTGTATCAAACCCCGTTTGAACCCTTAACCAAAGAAAGCGCACAAACGCTTATTTACTCTATCATGAACGACGAACAACGCCAACGCTTCGAAGACGAATTGGAGTTGGACTTCTCCTTCGGTTTGAAAGCCTTGGGCCGTCTTCGTGTAAACATTTACAAACAAAAAGGTTGTGTGGCTGCCGCACTCCGTTCTATTCCTAACGACTTTAAGACCTTTGAACAATTAAACCTTCCGCCTGTGGTGTACAACATCATGAAATTAAACAAAGGGCTCGTACTCGTAACCGGTTGTACCGGTTCCGGTAAATCTACCTCTTTGGCCAGCATGATTAACTACCTGAACATGAACGAAAGTAACCACATCATGACAGTAGAAGACCCTATCGAATTCGTACACCCGCACAAACGCAGTATCGTAAACCAACGCGAAGTAGGTGCCGACACTCACACCTTCGCCGCCGCCCTTAAACACTTCCTCCGCCAAGACCCGGATATTATTCTGGTAGGGGAATTGCGCGACATCGAAACTATGGAAGCCTGCTTAACCTTAGCCGAAACGGGGCACTTAGTGTTTGCCACCTTGCACACCAACGACGCGGTGCAATCTATCAACCGTATCATTGACGTATTCCCGCCGAACCAACAACCGCAAATCCGCACGCAGTTGTCCTTCGTGTTGGAAGCCATCATGTCCCAACAGTTAATTCCTACCTTGGACGGCAAACGCGCCATGGCGTGCGAAGTAATGCTTGCTAACTCCGCCGTGCGCAGTTTAATTCGCGACGGGAAACCGGAACAAATCCTTTCCACCATGCAAACCAACGTGGGTATGGGTATGATTACCATGAACCAAGCCTTGGGCGATTTGTATATCCAAAAGAAAATCAGCTACCAAGAAGCCTTGGGTCACTCGGGCGATCCGTCCGGGCTCAAAACCTACTTACAACAAAAATTGGGAACCGCCAATTTCAAATAAGCTTAGTTGGATACAAAAAACCCGCTCACTTACGAGCGGGTTTTTTGTTTTATTTCAAATTGTATTTCCGTTTTTCAGCAAGGAGCAGCCAAACTGGGATTTATAGTTTTATACCACTCGCACACCGCTTTTTTTTCTGCTTGCCCCAAACTGGAAACTCCAGCAGTCTGAAGGACTTTAATACCGGGGTTCCAAGTAATAGAGCCGTCTACTCCGTCCAAAATAAACGCCACGGACCAACCGTCGCTACTACCGCCACAACCACTACCATTTTTTTTATGCCTGGAACCGATTTGCATGGTGCACTTAGTACCGCTACAGGTAGACCACCAACCTATTTTATCATTGCAAGAAACATTGGAGGAGTTTGCACTTCCAACGACCTCTACATCTAAGAAACCTTCTCCTGATGTCCCCGTAATAGCCGCCGGAACGCTACCATTAGCTAACACATAGGAGGATAGCCCCTTGCTATAAGTATTAGCAATGGTGGTAGCCTCCGTCAAGCGAGCTTTCATAACCGCTTTTCCATATTGAGGAAGAGCCACCGCAGATAAGATACCAATGATTAACACTACAACTAAAAGTTCTATCAAAGTAAAACCCTTTTTCATATAAAACCTCTTATAAATAAGTTTTCGGCAAGTAAAAAACACTACAATTCTTCCTGCCTGCCGATTAGGTACATTGTAAGAAAAAAAGAAAAACTGGGTCAATCCCTCGTCCAGTAACTCCTTCCTTCCCACACCTCGAAAAATCCCCCCTTCGGAGCGGCTAGTCCAAGGAAATACTTAATAAAAATGATTGGCTTATTGGCGGCCGGCCGGGTCTTTTCCGTCCAAAAGTCCTTCCTGTTTTTGATGACCGCAGAAAGTGGCTTTGTCGCGCAGTTTTCGGTGATAGGTTACAGCGAAACGGTGAACCTCGTCGCGGATTTCCATTAGTAAGTTAAGTGCCGGGTCGCCCAGCGGCAGTTTAATGCTTTCTTCGCTTCCGGGCAGATAAATTCCCTCGTGGGTTTCGGCCAAAGAAATAAACGGAACAAAAAGTTTGGCACGCTCAAAGGCATTTAGCGCGGCAGAAATTTGGCTTTTCCCGCCGTCCAACAAAAAGAGGTCGGGCATTTGGGACGGGTCGCGCTTGAGTTGCCTAAGACGCCGATAGACACTTTCTTCCATCATGGCAAAATCACTTCCGCCGCGGGTGGGCAGTTTGGAACGAATCTTAAAACGGCGGTAGTGCTCATGATGCTTTTCTCCGTTGATAAAACAGACCATACACCCCACCGCCTCCCGGCCGAACAAGTGGGAATTATCAAAGGCTTCTATATGCGCAGGTAATTTTTTGAAACCGATTACTTCCGCCAGGCGTTTTAATTTATCGGTATTCTGCATAGAAGTAGTAATTTTTTCATCATTAAAGCGCCCGACCAGTACCCGTTCCTTCATGTGTGAAAGAGCCTGTAAAAAATTGCGGAAAACAGCCGCCTGTTCGTATTCCATATGAGCGGAGTGGGTCTTCATCAAAGCGGTAATTTTTTCGGTAATACTGCCAAAATTCCCGTCTAAAAATTCTGCCAACCTCTCGGCAAGTGCCCGGTAATCTTCGTACGATATCTTCCCCGCACACGGCGCAGGACATTGCCCCGTATGGTAGTAAATACAAGTGTTTATTTTTCGATCGTCCAGTTCTTTTTCTCGCGAAAAATTCCACTTACACGGGCGCAAGGGAGCGTACTTACTTTTCCATAAAAAGCGCATTAAACTTTTGATAATGCTAGATTTTGGATAAGGGCCGAAGTACAAATCTTTTCCGCGCACCACCCGGCGGGTAAGAACCAGGCGGGGGTAGTCTTCGCTCATGGTAATTTTTAGATAAGGGTAACTTTTGCCGTCCTTGCCCAAGGAGTTGAAAAACGGTTGATATTGCTTAATCAGTTTTTCCTCTAGTACCAAAGCATCACGCTCGCTGGCACAGGTAACATAGTCAATCTTGGCAATAAGCGGGAGCAGACTGGGCAACTTCCACCCGCGCGAATAGAGGTTGGACTCTTGAAAGTATTGTTTCACCCGGTCGGCCAGATTTTTGGCTTTCCCCACATACAAAATCGTGCCCTCTTTCGAGCGCATGATGTAAACCCCGGGTTTATTTGGTAAAATATTAAGGCGCGGATCCATGGATATATTCTAACATTTCCCGCAGCCGGCCGAACGGGGAGCCTTAAAAACGGGTTGACCCGGGGCTAATAATTGGCTAAAATATTAATAATCCGATTTTTCTATATAGAGGAAATATTAAATGGCAAAATTAAAAACTGGTAGACACACTAGCGCCATCAAAGCGCAACGCCAAGCTGAAAAAAGAACTTCTGAAAACAAAGGTTTAATCAAAAAAGTTCGCTTGGCCACCAAAGCCGTGAAAGCCTCCGCCAAAACGCAGGCCGCCACGCTGAAGGAAGACTTAAACAAAGCTGCTTCTTGCATTGACAAAGCCGCCAAAAAGAAAGTAATTCACTGGAAAACGGCTGCCCGCAAGAAATCTCGCTTGGCCAAAGAAGCCAACAAAGCGACTGCCAAATAAGGTTTTCGTTCACTAAAAATTCCCGCGTTTCTAGAGCGCGGGAATTTTTTTTGTCTTTTGGTTTCTTACCCAACAAAAAAACTCCCCGATACTGCTTGGGGAGTTTTTATAGTTAAATCCGAGAGAAGGCTTATTTTTGGGGGTCGTTTTCTTGGAGCCAAGTTACATCATGTACTTCCAAGAAAGGAAACTGTCTTTCTACGGCATTTTGAATCCCGTACAAGTTCAAGGCCTCTTTATCCAATTCAATCCAATACAAGTGATTGCAGATTTTATAGGCTTCGTAATAGACACCTTCATTTTTCTTTTTCAGGTTGTACAAGTCTTCGTACAAATCTTCCAATCTGTAAGTTAAGGTTTGGTAAATAAAGTTTTCGGCTCTATCGCGGTTAGTAATGTCTCTTCTGGCATCTAAAGCCGTTTCTTTCAATACCGCATGACTACCGATAACCGCTTTAAGTTCGGCCTCTACGGAAGTGTTTTTGGCGGCCAAGTTTTTCAATTGGCTTTCCGCACGGGCGAAGTCAGCCTTGGCTTTAATAAGGTCTTCATTTACCTTGTCCGCCTGGGCAAACACACATAGCGGAGTAATGAGGGCCAACAATAAAACAAAAATAATCTTTTTCATAGTTTTTTCTCCTTTTGAAATCTATCTTACTAATAGGTTATCTTTTTATTCATAAAAAAACGAGAGCCACAAGACCCAGAACCCTCCGTTTTTTGGGCCTATATTTTTCTAGGCCCAAAAAAACGGCGCTCCGCAAGGAGCGCCGTTTTAAGTAAACATAGTTTATTAGTTTTCGGCCGGGGTATGTTTGTATTTGAAAATAATAGCAAACAAAATAGCCACCACTAACGAGAATCCGGCAAACACAAACCAAGAGTTGCTCCACCCTTGCATAATTTGTTGGGAAATCGCCGTCGGGTACACGCCGTTTACCATTTCGGCCGGATTCATATGGACATTGACCAAAGAGTTAATTACTTTTTGGGCCGCCAAAGAACCGATTGCCGCGCCCAAACCGTTGGTCATCAACATAAACACGCCTTGCGCGCTGGAGCGGATAGACGGGTCGGTTTCTTGATCCACATACAAAGAACCGGAAACGTTGAAGAAGTCAAAGGCTACCCCGTATACAATCATGGAAGCAACCAAAAACACGATACCGGTAGCCGTGGTGGGGTTACCGATACCCAAGAAACCAAAGCGCAAGAACCAGGCAAACATACTGATTAACATCACTTTCTTAATACCGTAGCGTTTCAAGAAGAACGGAATCAGCAAGATACACAAAGTTTCCGAAATTTGGGAAAGGGAAATAAGCGCATTGGCATTGTTAGCCCCCCAAGAACCGGCAAAGCCTTCCAAAGAGTTAAAACCGGTAATAAACGGGCCGGCAAAACCGTTGGTAATTTGCAAGGACATACCCAAAAGCATAGAGAAGATAAAGAAAATGGCCATTTTCTTTTCTTTGAACAAAGCAAACGCTTTCAACCCCAACGCTTCAGCCAAAGTTCTGGCCGTGGTGGCCACCGGGCAGGCGGGCAAGGTAAAGCAATAAACACCCAACAACAAGCCCAAAATACCGGAGAAATACCATTGGGTATAGCTGGTTTGGAAACCGGCAAAGTTGGTGGTTAACATAGCACAAATAAAACCGACCGTCCCGAATACACGAATCGGCGGGAAAACTTTTACGGTATCCATATTGTTTTGGCGGAGTACCGTGTAGGCCACCGAGTTGGAAAGAGCAATCGTCGGCATATAGAAAGCCACGCTGACGGTATAAAGCGTAAACATAACGCCAAAGTTAATGACGGGTTGCGCACCGGCATACCCGGCACCGGCAATGGCCGCCGCCGCTAACAAATGGCACAAGCCCAACATTTTTTGAGCAGGAACCCAACGATCGGCCACAATACCCACTAACGCAGGCATAAAAATAGACACAAAACCTTGTGTCGCATAAAACAAACCAATCTTATCAGCAAATCCAGCCCCGGCTAAAAAAGTGCCCATGGAAGTTAAATAAGCACCCCAAAGCCCGAACTGAAGGAAGTTCATGACAGTCAAACGAATTTTGATATTCATATTCTTCTTAACCCGGACTCAACACCCGGGCCAGCACACGACGAACGCTCTCCTTCATAAATTTGGCAGGCCAATCCTGCCGTTAAAACCATTGTACAAAAAAAGATATAATATAGGAAACACACCGGCCCAGGCCGACCCCGGAGGTTATACTTATGGCAGATTATAGTTTTGATGTTGTGTCCAAAGTGGACTTAAATGTTATTGCGGAAGCCGTCAGCGCCGCCAATAAAGAAATCACAAACCGCTACGATTTCAAAGGCACCAATTCCTCTATTGAACTCAACCAAAAAGACAATGAGTTAAAATTGGCGTCCAGCGATGAATACAAAGTAAACACTTTGCGTGATATTATTTTTACCCGTATCGCCAAACGCGGTATTCCGCTTAAAAACATGCAACCCCAAAAAATCGAAGCGGCCTTGGGCGGAACCGCCAAACAAACGGTAAAAATTCAACAAGGTATCCCTTCCGATAAAGCCAAAGAAATTTCCAAAGCCATCAAAGATGCCAAATTAAAAGTTTCCGCTTCTATTCAAGGGGATCAACTGCGTGTTTCCTCTAAATCTAAAGACGAATTGCAAAACACCATGGCCGTTTTACGCAACGGAGATTACGGTGTGGAATTGCAATTTACCAACTATCGGTAGGTTTATGCAGAAAGTACTGATCCTCTGTTTGGTTTTACTTTTAACGGCTCCGGCGGCCTTTGCTAACCCGGCGGCTGCCGGTTTGGAGTTCTACAAAAAAGAACTGGTAAATTTTCACCCCGAAAATAACCGCGAAACCCGCGCCTATGCCAAATCCTTGGCGGACGGCCTGGGTACTTGGGCCCGCCAAAACGAAAATCAACCCGCCGCCAAAGATGCCCTCCTGATGCAAGCGCGCCTTTATTTGCGTGCACAGGAAAACGGACTTGCGTTTGTTACTTTATTCAAACTGCGCAACCTCTATCCGCAAATGGATATGGCCCTGTTAAAACCGTTACTGGCCGACACTTTGCCTGCGTTGCCCAAAGAACAACGCAACCTGGCTCTTCGTTTATTTTCGGCTACGCTCCCGGCAGATGCCCAAACACCGCAAGACCGCGAAGCCGAAATGCTCTATGCGCTTTCCAAAATCTCGGGAAAGGAAATGTACCCGGCTATTACCCAAGCATTTGAAGATTTCTTCGCCCGTAACCCGAATCATAAAAGCAACGACCGCGTAGAACTGTGGTATGGCGATTTGCACCGCGCAAACGGCAACTATTTAGCCGCTATTGTGCAGTACAAAAAAACCCACGAGCTCTACCCGAAATCTCCCTACAAAGCGGCCAGTTTACGCATGGTGGGTGATGTATATGCCGGAGATTTGAAAAATACCGAAAAAGCCACCGAGGCTTACACCAGAGTTTTGCGCGAGTTCGAAGGCTCCAATGAAATCGGCATCGTCTATAAACACATGGCCATCATGGATGAAAACAACAAGAATTACGACAGCGCCCTCATCAATTACGATAAAGCCATTGAATTATTGGGCACAGCCCCCAATGCCTATGAAGCCTATCGCGGCAAAGCCGATGTATTTGTAAAAATGAAAAATTACGAAGAGGCTTATAACCAACTGCACCAAACAGCCGCCGCTTATGCCGCGGAAGAAGACAAAGCCGTTTCGTGCTGGGTAAAGGCCGCCGAACTTGCTGAAAAACGCTTACGCGAACCGGCCAAATACACCCAAACCTTGGAAAAAGCCCTCTTGGCCTACCCCAAAGGAACTCAAGCGCCCGAACTCATGTTTGATTTGGCACAAGGATACGAAGATCAAGGCAAAACCGCCCAAGCCATTGAGATTTATAAAAAACTCATCATCAACTATCCTACGGATAAACGCGCTTCCCGCGCCCAAGGCAAATTAAACAAGTTACAAAAATAATTTTTCTAAAAAGAAAAACCCCCGATTACTCGGGGGTTTTTTGTTTATAAATTTTAGGGCATTTTATAACGGGCCCAACCCCAGGGCTCCTCGTAATAAGTGGCACTTTCCAATTTCTCGCAGAAGTCTCCCGCTTTAATGGTAGAAGTTCCGTTGCGGGCTTCTACACATCTCATAAAGTCCTGTTCATTTTGGGTTACACTCCAACTAAACCCGTTGCACTTATATTTCCCCTCGCTCCATACGGCCGTTATACTTCCCCCGGCATTATTGGAAGAGTTGTTATTCAAAACGACAATAAAATTTTTCCCTTTCCGGATAGAGTCCCCCGCACCCGTAATCAGTTGGCAAACATTTCCGCCCGTACCGGCAGAAGTTTTAACGGGTGTAAGGGGTAAGTCCAAATCCAAGGAAGAAAAATCATCACAAAAACGGCCGTTTGCCATAAAATAAACTTTTTGAGCCTGGAGTACCGACCGAACGGCTGTTTTTAATTGGGAGTTGCGGCTTTCCCACACAGAGCGTTCATATTGAGGAAGCGCGATGGCCGCCAAAATACCCAAAATCAAAACAACCACTAACATTTCTATCAGCGTGAAACCCAATTTCTTTTTCATATTCGATTTATCCTCTACGTCTATTATAACACTTTTGAAAAAATCGGCATAAAAAAACCGCCCTTAGCCGGGCGGTTTATATTAAAAATTCCAAGCTTAAAATTTAAGCATAGAAGTATATTCCTTCAAGCGTTTGTTAATATCGCGGCGGGTTAAATTGGCCAAACGATCCACACTGAAAGATTCAATCGTAAACGAAGCCATCACGTTTCCAATCATCATGGCGCGTTTAATGGCTTGCAAGGTGTTCCAGTTCTTTTGGCTGGCCAGGTAACCGGTAAAACCACCGCCAAATGTATCACCTGCACCGGTGGTATCGTGCACATGTTCCAAAATATACGGCGGAAGTTGGGCAATACCTTTTTTGCTTACCAACATGGAACCGTTGGAACCCAATTTGATAATGGCGTATTTTACACCTTGTTTCAAAAGCAGGCGGCCCGCTTTTACCAGGTTATATTCCCCGGTTAATTGGCGCGCTTCGGTTTCGTTTAAGAACAGAATATCAATCTTTTTAATAACCTTCATTAAGGTTTCTTTTTTGGAAGAAATCCAATAATTCATGGTATCGCAAGCCACTAAGCGCGGTTTTTTAACCTGCTTCAATACGGAAAGTTGAAGTTCCGGATCGATATTGGCTAAAAATACGGCCTTGGCATTTTTCTGTTCCGCAGTCAAAACGGGGTTAAAGTCCTGAAAAACATTTAAGTCCGTAAACTTGGTAACGGCCGTGTTGAAATCTTTATCATAACTGCCGCCCCAATGAAAGGTTTTGCCTTTTTTAATTTCCAGTCCCGTCAAATCTACGCCTCTTTTAACAAAAGGCGCACGATCGGCTTCGGTAAAATCAGTCCCTACCACGGCCACGATGGAAGGCTGGGCATAGTAACTGGCGCAAATAGAAGAATAACTGGCCGCGCCGCCCAACACGCGTTTTACATGCCCGTTGGCATTTTCAATCGTATCAAAAGCAACCGACCCTACCACTAATATTTCGTTCGCCATAGACTAGTCCTGTAAGAAGGTTTCGATTTCTACTTTTTCGTTGAAATCATCAAAGAACCCTTGTTGGGCCGTTTCCATTTTGCTATCCATCAACTGGTTGGCAAAATCTTTTTTATTCTTTTCAAAATCTTTCATATTGCCGTGTTGCACATGGTAGGCATGTTTGATTTCGGCGGGAGTCAATTTGTAAAAAGAATACAACACCCCGCGGAAACGGTTGGATAAAGCACCGCGGCGAAGTTGGTTTTCAAATTCCATCGGTGTTAAACCGGTAGATTGTTTGATAGCAGCTTCGTAAGCAGCCTTGTTAAATTGCCCGTTTTGTGCAAAGAACGGCGAGGTTTGAATTTCGTAAGCCACTTCGTAATCGGACACACTCAAACCCGCTTTTTCGACGGCCTGATTCAATACTTCTTCGCTGATTAAAGAGGCTAACATTTGTTGGCGTAAAAATTTCAGGATATTTTCGTCCACATCGATACCTTGGTTGCGAAGGATACGGGCACGGTCTTCGGTAACGCGGTACAAAAGGCGGTTTTCGATTTCCTGAGAACCCACGCGGGCGGCTACGGAACTGAAATCGCCGCGGCTATAGGCATCTGCGCCCAAGTACACGATGCTTCCTAAAAAGAAAGCCAAGGTGATGATGAGAATACTTTTTTTATGTGTAATTAAAAACGAAATCATATTTTTCGCTCCCTAGTTATTTATCTTCTTCCGGCTCGTCGGTAGCAGTTTCTTCCCCACCGCCGATTTTGCATTGTCCGTCAATGCGGCCGCCTTCTTCTACAATCATTTTTTTGGCGCGGATATCGCCTTGAATAGAGGCTTGAGCCAATACTTCCAACATTTCGGCACAGACATTTCCTTCAATCACGCCTCCACAAACCACAATTTTTCCGGTTACATCTCCCACAATTTTGCCGTCCGTACCCACGATTACGTGGCGGGCATTATCCACAGAACCTTCCAAGGTGCCGTCCACGCGCAAAGAACCTTGCACGCTCAGCGTCCCTTGGAAATAACATTCCGCGCTCACAACAGAAAAATGTTCGCCGGAAGAAAAATCAGAGTCTTTTTTCAAAAATCCCATACGTCCTCCTAAAAATTACTTAAAATAGTTTCGCGGATTAACGGCTTGGCCGTCCTTCCACACTTCATAATGCAAATGCGTGCCGGTAGAACGACCGCTCGAGCCCATGGTGGCAATTACCGCCCCGCGTTTTACCACATCTCCCGCTTTTACGCGGATATCCGTGGCGTGGGCATAAAGGGTGGAATAACCAAAACCGTGATCCACCAAAATAGCCTGCCCATAACTGGGCACCCACCCCGCGTGACGCACGACTCCGTCCGCCGTTACAAAAATGGGGCTGTCCGGCTTGCCGGCAAAATCTAACCCGTTGTGGCGTTTGGTGGTGCGTCGGCCGAACGGATCCAACCGGTAGCCAAAACCCGAACTAATCCGCGCCGTGGACGGACGGATAGACGGAGTGGAGTTTAAGCCTTCGCGTCGGTTGGCAAAGTACCAGGCGATTTCCTGGAAGCTGGCCAGGCGCGCTTTGGCAGTTTCTTCGATTGAATCGATGTATTTTTCAAATTCTACGGCATCTAAATCTTTCAAATCTTTGCCCAAAAGTTCCTGGGCGCGGGCATCTTCTTTGGCTTTGGCATCTTCCCACCCTTTGGGCAGGTTAATAAATTTACCGCCCGGCATACCCAGCATTTGGCGCATTTGGGTATCGGTGGTGCGGGTCATCTCCAAATAACGACGGCCACGCTCCAACTCGTCGGCAATCAATTTCATTTTCACGCGCATGAGTTCGTTGTCGGCTTTGGTGATATTATAGTCGTACCCGCGGATAAAAAATAAAAATCCGCACAGGGTTACCGCCAACCACGCCACTCCCGCTAACAGCAACGTAACCACACGCACTTTGAACTTAACAGGGGAACTCAGGCGAGGCATCAACATGATGTCCACCCGTTCTCCCAATACGCGGCTCAAAGAATTGATTATTTTACCCATCTTTTGTATTCTATCATATACAGAGCCCTTACAGGGCGGTTTTCGTAAAAAGGAGAATCTATGAAAAAATTGTTATGGACTGTTGCCCTGGCTGTATTTGCCGGTGCCTGTATGTTCAAACCCCTTCCGGAAGTTCCGGTATTGGGTGATGTAGAATTGCCTGTTGTCGCCGAAGAAGAAGTCATTTGGAAATCGGCCGATTACAAAGGCAAACCCATGATTATGGTTTTTATGGGGTCTTGGTGTCCTTATTGCAAAAAGAGCATGCCCGCCGTTCAAGCCGCCGCCGAAGCCTATGGCGATAAAGCGGAAATTGTAGCCGTGTTTGTAGACCAAGATGCCAAAACCGTGCAAGAAGTAGCCCAAGAACACGAATTTACCGTAAAATCTTTGTATGCCGGCGGTGCCGCTGCCCAAGCGTTGGGTGTATCGGGCTTGCCCCATGCTATTTTGTTTGATAAAAAACATCAAATTGTAAAAACATGGGAAGGTTTCAGCCCCTCTTTGGAAACGGAATTCAAAGAACAATTGGAAAAACGCACCAAATAAACTTTTTCTTATCCCCCGTCCAAAAACGGGGGATTATTTTATATTTAGAAAACGAAATAAAAAAATAAAAGTTTGCTTTTGCGTGTAAATTTGTTATAATAAATGTACACGATTTCATGCCGGGGTGCTGGAATTGGTATACAGGATAGTCTCAAAAACTATTGCCCGCACGGGCTTAAGGGTTCAAGTCCCTTCCCCGGTAAAATTTAGAAAACCACCTGAAAAGGTGGTTTTTTATTTTGCCGCAGAGAGCGCATAAACTGCTATATGCGCGTAAGGACTTGAAAGGCGCAACGATGTTTTTGTTTGAGCGGAGAAACTCCGTGAAAGGCAAAAACCGCGAGCCCGGCCTGCAGGCATTTTGACGCAATAGATAGATTTATTCAGTTATGTAGAAATTAACGCCAATCAAATTTTAACGATAAAGTCTGTCTTCCCCTTTCATGTCTTTAATATTTTCAATATGCTTGGTTTTGATGAAATCATTTCTTCCATACTCTACGGCTTGAGATAGTCTTTTTTTGATATTTATATCATAAAACACGGATCTATCTTCTGCCAAAATTCTATCTAGGACATTAGAAATTTGTCTTGGTTTAGCAATATAAGTGTCTTTTGGAATAAAACTTATATCTTTTAATTCAGAGTTTCCATAGAAAACAATTACTGAAAAACAAGGAATAGATTTACCAATATAATTTTTTAAATTGGATATATGTTTTTCATTCTGCTTGATTGGATTGTAGAATCTGTGTTTTTCCTTTCCATAATTTAGCACTTGAGTCCATTGATTATGATTGCCTTTACCAAAAATCCAACCACTATAATCTTTTACCTCAAAGACAATAATACCCACAGATGTCAAAAGCAGTAAATCTATTTGAGAAAAATTCCCATTTTTTAATGGTATGTACAGGTTGTGATAGATGTCTTCGGCAGAATATCCAAGATTTCTTAACATCAAAATTAAGCGTTCTTCAGATTTTTCACCTATTCCTATTTCTGTTATTTCTTCCAAAGTTTTACGGTCTTGTATCCAATTAAATATATAGCAACAGAAAAAACCTAAAAGAGCCAAAAGTATTATTAGCCACCAAACACCTAGCCACCAAACACCGCTAAAATCGTCATGGTTGGTATATTCAGTATATCGGTTTATTTTAGCTTGAGAGACCTGTCTTTTAATTTTAGGCCATATTACTTTGATGTTTTCCAGTTCCACATCCTGTGTTTTTGTTTTAACTTTTATTTCTTTTGTTTTGCCTTTTTCCAATTCCATAGTTAAAAGAAGAACTAAATTTTCTCTTTTATCTAATTCGATATTGGATATAACTAAAGTTTTTCCGGCAAATGCCTTGGTTTTAAATTTCTTGTTTGCAATTTTATATCTTTCTCCTTTGGAAATTGTATCTGCAAACTTGATTTTCTTTCCAATAAAGCCTTTATAATTAGAAATAGTTATCTCTCCTGCTAATGAACACAGGCTAACCAAACAAAAACAACACAAAAAAATTATTTTTCTAATCATACACCTATTATAACATTTATTTTTAGACGAGAAATGCAATACCAAAAAGCATTTTGTATAGGGGAGATGATGTAATTTTTAAGTTCACTTACACAACACTTAATATATTTTAACTAAATCAGAAAGAACACAATCATATACATAAAACAATCCATCAACCTTACTTGTTTTAAGTTAGCTCCATTTAAAAAGTTAGAATTCCTGTTTTTACGTAAACAAAATCAGAATTCTCCATACGTTTCTGAATTTCTTTTGCTTCTTCCAAGTGCTGACGAAGTATCCGTATCTCTTTGGCACGCTCTATAAACGAATCCAAAAGAGGCCTCATTTCACTTCTATGCCGGTAAAATTTAGAAAACCACCTGAAAAGGTGGTTTTTTTATGGTTGGTTTTCTGGTTGGGGAAGCGACGGAGCATGCGTATTTTCCAAAGAAATATGACGGTGGAAAAAAATTCTCCCCACCCATTTCAATCCGCCTTTTTCGATTCGGTAAGACATTAAATTAGAAAATAACACACTAAAGAAAATGACCGCATAAATAACATCTTGTATCACGGCACCGCTCTCGGGAAGTTGAACGGCAATCATAGCCGCGAGAACCGCACTGACAAGCCCGTTGGGACACATAGCCAAGATAACGGAGCAGTCTTGCCGCGGGATTTGACGCGAAATACAATAATTGACCGGAAGCGTGCGAAACAGAAACTTGGCAAATACCAAAAAAAGCCCCAACAAAAGTAAATCTTCCCGCCCCAAGCGCATACAAATACCCATATACACGAAAAAGAGCGTCTTAAAAATAAACTCCACTTCATCAAAGAAACTTTTTTCCCCTTTATTTAAGGACAAAAGGCGCCGGATATCCAACCGGTGCAAAAACGCCCGTCGAATCAGGCGCATATTGCCCGCTGTGATACCAAAAAACAAGGTGGCAATTGCTCCGTCCGCCCCGATAAGCCCGCTGATACTATACACCAGTAACACAAAAGCAAAAGTAAGGGAAACAGCATTTTCTAACCGGCGAACATGGTTCAAAATACCCATCCAAAAAATCCCGGCCAATACCGCAAAAACGGAGCCGATGCCGAAAGATTTGGCCACGTCCCATGCAATTTTCTGCGCGGAGACGGCTTCCCCGTGAAGCGCTGCCGACAGAAAGGCCAAGGCTAAAATAATCGTATAAACACCCGTTAAATTTGCCTCTAAAAACAAAATGGTTTTGGTCGTTTTGGTAATACGCAATTTAGCCAGCATCGGCACGATTACCGCAGGGGAATTCCCGGCTATAATGGCCCCGATTACAAAGGCATAAGTTTGGGGAATATCCAACATAAAATATGCCAAAAAAGCCGTGGTGCACATCACCAAAGCAAAGCAAACCGTGGTAAGAAAAAAACCCTGCCCCACCGCACCGCGAAGCGATAACAACCGAAAATTAAGCCCGCTTTTGAATAAAACCAAAATAAGTGCCAAGGTAGTAAAAATATGGCCCGCCTCGCCAAAATCGCTTGGTTCCACCAAGTGAAAAACAGGGCCCAACAAAATGCCCAAAAACATCAGCGGCAACACATCGGGCAGGCGGGTTTTTTCGAACAAAGAAGAAAAAACATGCCCTAAAAAAAGCAAAAGGCCAATAAATAAAATGGTATAAGTCATATCGTTTATTATACGAAAAGGAACCCTTGCCAGGCATAGAAATATTTATTTTAATATCCTTATGGAACACAATGCAAAAATTCTTTTAGCCGATGATTCGCACGCAATTCGCTTTTTGGTATCCGAAATACTCACTTCTGCCGGGTTTACCGTTGTGGAAGCAGAAGACGGACAGGAAGCCATTGAAAAAACTTATAAAGAAAACCCGGATTTGCTTATCTTGGACTACGAAATGCCGAGAAAAACAGGGTTTGAGGTTGTGCAGGAAGTGCGCAGCCGCACCGGGTATTTACACACGCCTATTATTATCTTTACCGCTGTAACCGATAAATCTACCAAGTTGGAAGGCTTGGGGTTGGATATCGACGACTACCTAACCAAACCGGCCGACGAAGACGAAATTGTAGCGCGCGTAAAATTACTCTTAAAACGCAATAAACAAAAAATGGACTGCAACCCGCTTACCCGCCTGCCGGGCAACCCGTCTATCCAAGCACGGGTGGAAAACCAAATTGCCGCCGGGCAACCGTTTGCCGTGTTGTATTGCGACTTAAACAACTTCAAGTCTTTTAACGATAAATACGGGTTTGAAGCCGGAGACCGCGTGCTTAAAACGGAATCCGAAATTATTGTAGCCGCCGCCACACAAGACCCCAATTCTTTTGTAGGACATATCGGCGGAGATGATTTTATTGTTGTCTGCGCGTTCGATAAAGCCGAAGCCATCGCGCAGGAAATTGCCTCCAAAACCGATCAAATCGCTCCTTCTTTTTATAATGAAGAAGACCGCAAAAACGGTTACATGGTATCCACTAACCGCCGGGGAGAAACGGAAAAATTCAAATTTCTTTCCATCGGTATCGGCGTGGTACACAATACCAAAAAACCGCTCACCTCGTTTGCCATGGTCAGCAACATCGGCAGTGAATTAAAATGTTTAGCCAAAAAACACGAGGGCGGCAGTTACTATGTGTTAGACCGCCGAGCCTCTTAATTTATCAGTCTAAAAAAAGGGAGAAACCAAATCGGTTTCTCCCCTTTTTATCTCAAAGATTCCCGTTCTATTTCAACAAACCTTTGGCTTCTTCTATCAGGTTTTCCAAATGCTTTTGGCTGACAAAAGTTTCGGCATAGATTTTCAAAATATTTTCCGTGCCGGACGGGCGCACCAAAAACCAAGAAGATTGCAGATAAACTTTGATACCGTCCGTATCCCGCACGCGAGTTACGCGTTCCCCGGCAACCTGGTACACTTCCGCAAAATCTTTAGCACGCAAGGCTTTTACACGCGCTTTGGTTTCATCATCGGTGGGCACATCTACCCGCACATAGTACGGAGTGCCGTGTTTCTCGGTAATTTTGGCATACAAGTCGGCGATATCGCCTTCCGCCGCCATAATTTCCATCAGCAAACAAACAGCCAAAATGCCATCTTTTTCCGGAGTCCAACCGCTGACGGACATACCCGCACTTTCTTCACCGGCGAGTACATATCTGCGGCGAACGATGCCTTCCACAAAATACTTAAAACCTACATTTACTTCATCAAGTCTCATGCCATGTTCGTCGGCGATACGATCCAACAACGAAGTCGTGCCCAAGGTGCGTCCCAGGGAGTGTGCATCGCGAATACGGAAGTGACGAATTAAGTAATCAGCCATTACACAAAGCGCATGGTTCGGCGAGATTAAACCGCCTTTTTGGGTGGCACAGCCGAAGCGGTCGGCGTCCGGGTCGCTGGCACCGGCAAAATCGTATTTACCGCTTTTCACATAATCAATCAGCGGGCTCATGGGATATTTGGACGAGGGATCCATGCGGATTTTCCCGTCGTGGTCTATCGGAATAAAATGGAAAGTCGGGTCTTGGGTTTCGTCCACGATATCCAAATTTTCCAAATGATATTTTTCTTTAATCGCTTTATAAAAAGCCAAACTGCTGCCACCCAACGGATGCACGGCAAATTTCAACGGAGAAGAAGCAATTTTTTCAAAGTTTACAAAGCGAGAAAGTGCTTCCACATAAGGGGTTACCAAATCGGCTTGGCGGATAAGCCCCCATTTGCGGGCATCTTCCAGGGAAATGCTTTTGATTTCTTCGGGTTTGGCCATGTATTCATTGGCGTATTTTTCAATAAGAGAGGTCAAGGAAGAATCGGCCGGGCCGCCGTTGGAAGGGTTGTATTTAAGCCCCATGTCTTGCGGAGGATTATGGCTGGCAGTTCCGTTTAAGGAAGCGCAAGCGCGGCCACTGATAATTTCATACGAAAAAACGGGAGTCGGAAGCGGCATATCCGGCAAAATAACGGGAAGACCGTTCCCCGTCAGCACTTCGGCACAGATAAGGGCCGTATCGTGCGACATAAGGCGCGTATCTCCTCCTACCAAAATGGGGCCCATGATGCTGTTTTCCAAATGGATACGGGCAACGGCTTGAGCAATAGCACGCGCGTGAGCCGCACAAAAACCGGCACCGAGTACTCCGCGATGACCGGAGGTACCGAATTTTACAGGAACAGGTGTTGTGGAAGGTTCATAAAATTCTTTACGCAATAAATCTACATCAATTTTTTGTTTCGTTAATGTTCCTGCAAGTTCACTGACCATACATTTTCTCCTTTATAAAAACAAACAAAACTTTTCATTAGGTGGGTTGCACGAGCGCCCCGCTTTTTCTATCATATTATATATCTTTCAAATCCGCAACAGGAGGACTCATGAAAAAATTGTTGTTAGCCGTACTTTTTGCTTTTGCCGCAACGCCGCTTTTTGCAGGTATGAACAGTGACTTTTCAGGTAGTTTTAATACTAGTGGTTTTGCCGATTACAACCGCGACATTTCCACCTTGATAGGACAAGCCGATTTTCATACCGGGAAGGGGGTCTCTTTCCCCGGATTTGATGTAGGGGCTTCGGTATCAACTGTTAAAACCTCGGACGGTTCTTTTTCCGGGGACGATTATCAGTATCTTCCCTTTATTACAGCCGAAACCCAAATCCCGATTTTGGGCATGGGAGTAGCCTTACGCGGAACATCTTATGATGACTTCCAATCTATCGGCGGCGGGCTGAAATGGCACGGTTCTTTGGCGTTAATCAACCTCTCCGCCTCGGCTTTTTACGACCGCTATAAAACCGATTACTATGACGGGAACCACTATTCCGCCTCTGCCTCGGCTTCCGTAAATGTATTGTTCCTTACGCCTTATGTAGGTATTGGGTACGACTACAGCGAAATGGAAACTAAAAACTATCTCGCCGGATATAAAACGGACGACGGTGTTGTGCGCTATACCGCCGGGGTCAATTTCCACCCGTTACCGCTTGTATATGTATATGGAGCATACACTTACACCAAATACAACCACGGTTTTCAAGGCGGGGTGGGTATTAACTTCTAGGATTTCTTATGGATTACAAACAAGAACTCAAAAATTTCTTCGCTGATCGTTGCCTGCTGGACGAACCCATGGCCCGCCACACTACCTATCGGGTAGGCGGCCCGGCCGAAGTATATGTTTACCCCCAAACGCGCGAAGAATGGAGTTTTGTTCTAAAACTGGCCCAAACGGAGAATATCCCTCTGCGCATCATCGGGTTCGGTTCCAATATTTTAGTAAGCGGCAAGGGGTTGGGCGGAATCGTCTGCTCCACCAAGCAAATGAATCGTGTTTTTTGCGAAGGAGAAAACATCAAAGCCGAAGCAGGCGCCGCTTTGGATAAAGTTTGTGAATTAGCCTGCGAAGCGGGTCTGGGCGGCATGGAAAAATTATCGGGCATTCCCGGAAGTGTCGGCGGAGCCGTTTACATGAACGCCGGCGCATTTGGACAAGAAACCTTTGATTGTCTGGAATACTTCGATGTAATTGATTTTGAAGGTCGCCCCGCCACTTTATTAAAAGAAGACCTTAAATATGCCTACCGCAAAGTGGAAGGTATCGAGAACTATATTGTTCTTTCCGCTTCTTTTAAGTTGCAAAAAGGCGATTTTACACAACTGATTGCCGCCCGCAACACCGTGCTTCATAAACGCATAGAAAAGCAACCGCTCGATTTGCCTTCCGCCGGGAGTGTGTTTAAGCGTCCGGTGGGTGATTATGCTTCGCGGCTGATAGATGATACCGGCTTAAGGGGATTATCTATCGGCGGGGCCAAAGTGAGCGAAAAACATGCCGGTTTTATTGTCAATTTCAATCATGCCACGCCTGAAGACATCAAAACTCTCATGGACGAAGTGCGCAAAAAAGTGCAGGAAAAACATGGCATAGAACTGGAACCTGAACAAATTTTATGGGGTGAGTTTAATTAACTCCTCCGTCGAAAAATTTATTTTCTTAAAAATTTGTTTGACGATGTGCCCTGTTTTAAGTTACAATATATGTACGAAAGAATTTGAGAAGTAAATGGAGCCGTGGTGTAGCCTGGTTAACACGCTGCCCTGTCAAGGCAGAGACCGCGAGTTCGAATCTCGTCGGCTCCGTATTTTAGTTTTGAGTTTATAGCATAAATCCCCGTTAGAGTTTGGCTCCGACGGGGATTTTTTTGTGCGCCACTTTCAGCATGTGGTTTTTTGCGTGTTTGTGAAATTTTCGGCAAAAATTCTCTTTTTATGCCGACCGAGGCCGCTAGAAAGAGAGACAAGGCTTCATCATTACACACCTCTTCATACCTATAACTCCTTATCGGTAAAGCTATAATTCATCATTTTGATGTATAATATCAGTACTATGATAAAAAACAAAAAATTTCTATTTTCCCTTCTATTCATTTTATTTGCAGAGACTATTTGGTCTGCCTGTTCTCCCTATGACATACAAGTATGGTGGACTGAATTTTTGACCGCCCTATTCTTAGTCCTTCTTTTTGTATGTACTTATAAAAAATTTCAATTTTCCAATTTAGCCTATTTCTTGATGTTCTTATTTTGTTTTCTGCAAATTATAGGAGCCCATTATACCTTTGAGCGGGTACCTTTTGACTATATAACCCAACTCTTTGGATTTGAGCGTAACCACTACGACCGAGTGGCCCATTTTACCATTGGTCTAAGCGGATTTTTAGTCAGCGAATTTCTGTGGCGCAAAAAAATTATCACGTCCTTTAAGTGGGCAGCCTTCTTTGGCGTTGTGTTTATTATGGCAGTTGCAAACTTTTGGGAACTGGTGGAATGGACATATGCTGAAATTGACGGCGGCTCAGCCGGGCTGGCTTTCTTGGGCTCGCAAGGTGATATTTGGGATGCCCAAAAAGATATGCTGATGGATACGCTGGGCTCTATAGTTTCCTGTGTATTGTTTTGTTTTTATTTTAATTGGGGCAAAAGCAAAAAATAACCCCCTTTCTACTTACAAAAATACCCCAGCTTTCCGCTGGGGTATTTTAATATATAACACTCTTATTTTACGATTTCCACAATTCCCTTGCTCCCATTTACACGTACTTTTTGACCATTTTTAAGCGTCTTAAGCACATTGCGTACCGACATAACTGCCGGCAACTTCATCTCACGCGCCGTAACAGCCCCGTGCGATAAGGGCCCGCCACTTTCTGTGATCAGAGCGCACGCATTATAAAAAAGCGGTGTCCATGCCGGATTGGTGGTTCGGGCTACCAATACCGCATTTTTAGGGAATTTGGCAAAATCTTCGGTGGAGTGCACGATAAATACCTTTCCTTCGGCCACACCGGGACTACCGGCCAACCCCGTCATTTGCGAAGAATTAGATGAATTTTGGGTGGCTTCTTCAGCTTGTAAATCCCATACGGGGGTACGTTCCTTGTTTTTCAAATAGGAGGTTTTTTCCGTGGAAATTACTTCTTTTAATTGCGCTTTTGTTAATTTCCCCTCTACAAATTGTTGCAAACTATCCATATGACAGAAAAACACATCATACGGGTCTTTAACAATTCCAGCTTTTTTTAGCAGTTTCCCCATTGCCAAAGTTCCTTTCCGGATAGGTAAGGTAAGCCGCGTCGTTTGATAATGCTCAATATCATCTAGCGAAGTATACGCTCGCACCAAACGCAATATTTCATAGTAAAAGAAATGTAAATCTTGTGGCAATTTACTAAATAATTGAGCTTGTGCTGCCTGATTGGCTATTTTGATTTCATATTCCTTTTCCAAAGGTGTTTTCGTTTGCGGAGTAGTGATAATAAGTTTCAAATTATCCAACACCACCCAAGGCGCTTCCACCCAAGTAGGAACGTAATAATCAAAATCTGTTTCCCGATGCCCGTGCATGCTTAAAAAATTGCTAAATGCTTTGTCAAAAGCCGGGAATTTCTTTAGACTTTGTTTTTGGATAATATCCCGGGAAGGTGTTTTGGAAAGCAACGTTAAAAGAGCTTTATCTTTTTTGGCAAGTTGTGCTAGCCCATACAGTTCGGTATTTACCAAATTTGTTTTTGTTTCAGTAGTAGCAATCAACAAGGGAAATAAGTGTTTGGCTTCAGTTTCCCCCACCGCCAATGTAATGAAATACAAAAACATCTTATACAAAAGCGCTTGTGTAATGGAAATAGCAATATTCGGACGGAAATAATTTGTTCCCAAATCCGCCACCCGCAGCAGATAGTCCCACACTTGTGAAACATTTTTCTTAGACAAATCTTCTGACATCAAGGCCCCAATACCGAGCAAATAGGTGTCCAAATTACGCGTCCACTTAACAGGCAATTCTTGGACGTAGGAAAAACGGTCCTTTAAAAAACCAATTTTACTTCGTAAGTCATCCAAATTGGCAATTTGTACAGGTGTTTGCCCCATATAGAGCCACACGGCATTTTGGTTACCGTAAATATAATTATCGAACATGGCAAACCATTTTCCTTCAAAAGGAGGAAGCCCCATCAAACGGAAAGAGTGATTAAGTGAAATATGAAATGCTTTTTCCACAAAATCCCAAGTAAAAGGAGTAATAACACTTGGATAACGTTCTGCAGATTCATCCCGCGTCCAACGGGCTGGCAAGGTAGTAATGGGACGAGCTTGAAGTAAAAATAATTGACGTCCTTGGAAGGCCCATTCAATATCTTGCGGAAAACCATAGTGTTTTTCCACTTTTGCGTTTAAAGCAGCAACTTGTTTAATTTGACTATCGGTTAGGCAGGGTTTTAAGGCTTCCTTACCGCTTAATTTTACTGTTTTTGTACCGCGAGCAAGTGAAACAATTTTTTCTTCTTTTTCAGCCACAGAGCTCTGCAGAATACGGCTATCTTTTTTGGATACAATAAACTGATCTACAGTACTTTCTCCGCTCACAACAGATTCGCCTAATCCGTAGTTGGCATTGATTAAAATTTCATGCACATTTCCGTTTACCGGATTGATAGAAAAACCGACTCCGGCCGTGTCCGCCTGGATCATCCGCTGCACTACTACCGCCATGGTAGTATCGTGCTGGTTAAACCCTTGTTTATGGCGGTAAGCAACGGCACGGTCATGCCACAAAGAGAGGAAACATTGCTTGATTTTATCTTCAATTTCTTTTTCTCCGACGCAATTTAAGAAAGTATCGTGCTGTCCGGCAAAGGCCGCTCCCGATAAATCTTCCATCGTAGAAGAAGAACGTACGGAAAACGCTTTGATATTCTTAAATTTGCCCAATGCCTGATGAATTTCTTTACGCAAAGAAAGCGGCAAAGCCAAGCCGGCTAATTTCTTTTTCAGGGCTTCTGTTTGTTTAACTAATTTTTGAGGATGAGTATAATCAAAGCGTGCGATTTCTTTATCCAGAAAATCTGCTTGCGCAATAAAATGGCTATACGCCTGTGCCGTTACAATAAATCCTTGCGGTACCGGAAATCCGGCACGCGTCATTTTAGATAGATTAGCTCCTTTTCCGCCGCTAAAAGCAATGTTTTGGGCTTGTTCATCCGTGAATAACAAAATATCTTTCATATCAATTTTTCTCCCAATGTTTCATATAGTACTCAGCAAATAAGAACATGGTAATTGCTAATACAAATCCGACCAAACAATCTACCGTATAATGATACCGCAGATACACCGTAGAAATCCATAACCCAACACAAGGCACCAAATATCCCCAAAACCGCAACTTATGATATTTGGAATCAAAAAGTAAAATAAACAAAGAAACCGCACAATGTAAACTTGGGAAAACGTCCGTATAGTTTGTCCCCTTAGGGTACATATAATGCAAAAAATCCATTACGGGTCCTGCCTGTATAGGTCCGCCAAAAACATCTGACATAGCCAAATAAGGACCCACTGCCGGAACGAGTAAATATCCCATAAAGCCAAAAGCATACAAACTAAACAACCCCACGTAAAAACCTTTTGCTGTTTTAAGCGGCTGAAACAAATAATAAATACATGCTACGGGTAGTTGTATCATAAACAGCATATAACAGGCCGCTAAAATTTCCGTCATCCACGTGCGCATATAGGGCGTTAACCATACGGATAAATTACCGCCAATAAGCAAATTATCCCAATGCTGTAAAAGGGTATCCATTTTACCTTGCGGATTGATAAGCGGAGAAATTGTTCCCAAACTGCCAAAGACTAAATTCATTACTACAAAATAAATTACCAGTCGCCATTTCCATTGATTGCGAAATACATAGCCATACCAAGCTAACACCAAGGGGAGTAACGTATATAATACGCTATTAACAGAAAATCCAGTCATCCACCACAACCGAAGAGCCGTAATGAATAAAAACAAATTAAATAATAGTTCGTGAGGTAAAATTTTAGTGAATAATTTTTTCATACAAATTCTTACGCAACTCATTAAATTTTTTCATACCTTTTGGACAACGCAGCCAGTTGTATAAACTAATCGTATGCTTTTTCCAGGCGCCGTAAACAATAAAGCCCAGTAAAGAAACAGCCAACGACAGTATGGTTAATTTGGGGAACAACACAAGTTCTAAAACCGTTAGTAATAACCATAACGTGAAAGAGGGAATAATTTTCCACAGAGAAATCACGTTGTTATCATCAGCAAATTTTTTAGAGCAAAAATATCCCGCTAATACCGGAAGTAGATTCCAACAAAAAGCATATAATACAAAAGGCACCGTAATACACCACGTCCATACGCTATTTATCACTGAACGCGGGAAAATCGGCACTCCTTTATATAATTTGAGTCCCGCATGATTTAATTGAGCTAATATATCAGCTGATTGTCTATATAATTCCTTATCCTCGTAAATTTTGCGCAGGAAAATGTGATAGGGGACATCCCCATATAAAGACAACAACACCGCAGCCTGTTGTATTGTGCGCTGTTCTTCTTCATCTGCATAATCTATACCCATTCTTTCCAGTGCTTCTGTAAATAAACGGTGAATTTCTTTACGGTCTACCGGTTGAGTAAAAACGATGGGTTTTCCTGCCACCACTTCTGCCCTGCCGCCTAAATGTGTTGGGTCATCATAAAATACACCGCAAGGTATCACCGTTAATGATTTCCCCTTTTCAAAATTGAAACGGGAAGCCAAAATAGCCGCCCCTTCCTTAAAAGGCAAATGACGGGGGCCCAAAGTGCTTGTACCTTCCGGAAAAACGAATAAACGGCCGTTTTCTTCCAAAAATGAAATACACTTTTTCAGTGCAGCGATATTACTACGTACGCCTTTATCTTTGTCGCGTGTAACTTCTATCCCGTCAAAAAACAGACGGACAACCGGGTTACGCCGCAGTTGCGCTGCCAACATAAATACCACCGGGGTTAATGCCCGATGATATACAAAACCATCTACCGCACCGTTTTTATGCAGGCCGATAAAAAGAACAGAACCTTCAGCCGGTATATTTTCTTTTCCATAAAAAGAAATCTTACGAAAATATACAAGCGTGATAAGTGTAATAAAACTTGAATACCAACATCTCTTAAACAGATTCATTGGATGTAGCCATTTCTTTAAGTTTTACGTAATCTACCTTCCCGGTTCCCATAAGCGGAATTTCTTCCACTACACGAATCGTTTTGGGCACGGCCAGTTCGCTAAGGCCTTTCTCTTTGAAAGCGGCAAGCAAGGCTCCGCGTTCAGCGGTAGGTTCTGTGGTAAATAGCACCAGTTGTTCACCTTTTTTCTCATCGGGAATATTGACTACCGCATGCGTTTTGTCGGGCCACAGCGCATTGATTTCCGTTTCAACAGCGGTTAAAGAAATCATCTCGCCCGCAATTTTAGCAAAACGTTTGGCACGACCTAGAATAAACACAAAACCGTCTTCATCCACGCGCACAATGTCGCCTGTATCATACCAACCGCCTTGCGGAGGCTCTAATACACCGGGGTTGCTATCGCGCAGATACCCAGCCATAATGTTAGCTCCTTTGACAAGCAGTTTTCCTCCCTCTTCCACACCGGGGATTTGTTCCAACTTATATTCAATGCCCGGTAACAGACGGCCCACACTGCCCCGCTTAAAGTACATGGGAGTATTAACGGCCATAACAGGGGCCGTTTCGGTGGCTCCGTATCCTTCCATAATGCGCAAACCGAACTGGTCATAGTAATTGCGGATAGTTTCTTCTTTTAGTTTTTCTGCTCCCACCACCGCTAAACGCACAGAATAGAAATCATACGGGTGAGCCATTTTGGCGTAACCGCTGAAGAAGGTATCCGTTCCAAAAATAATAGTGGCATTTCTATCATAAACCAGCTCTGGCACAATGCGGTAATGTAACGGAGACGGATAGAAAAATACCGGAACGCCACACAAGATTGGCAACAATGTGCCTACCGTTAAACCGAAGGAATGGAAAATAGGCATTGCATTAAACACACGGTCTTTAAGCCCAAAATCTAGCACACTTTGCAGTTGCAAACGATTGGCTTGAATATTCTCGTGTGAGAGCACGACTCCTTTGGGGGTTCCTTCACTTCCGGAGGTAAAAAGTACCACTGCTGGATCTTTGGGGCTTACATTGCCACGCACTTTTTTGTAGTACCGCCTTGGGAAGTAAGATGCCATTAAACCAATTATTTTATCCCAAACAGAAATCTCCTTTTTCAAATCTTCCAAGTACACCAGTTGAAAACCCGCCCGTTTTAAAGCATCCGCTGTTTCCATCAGTCCACCTTGCCGCAGGAATAATTTGGAAGTAAAGATGGTTGTGATTTTTGCGGCTTTACAGCAGGCAAGCATGTTTTTCACACCCGTAGAAAAGTTAAGCATACAAGGCGTAATGTTAAAAGCACGCATACCAAAGAACGCCACCACACTGGACGTCATATTGGGGAGTAAAAAACCCGCCATTTCGCCTGGTTTTTGATGTTTAGCAATTTTCTTCCCTAGTATAAATACAGCGGTTAAAAATTGCCCAAAATTAAGCGGCTTGCGCGTAGCATCATTGATAATACGTTTTTTACGGCCCACTAACTTGTACGCATCTATCAAAGAATCAAACAAGGTTTCTTGTGCATTACCGGCTTCGTACTTCATATTGACCATGATATCGTAAAGTCCACGGGCAGCTGCCAAACGGCGGGCCTTCCCTTTTACGCTTTCGTCAAGTTTCAAGGTTTTAGGCGATTGAATGGTAATGGTAATTTTGCTCTGCGGGCGCGTTTTTAATTGCGTACCAAAGCGCGAAAATAACGAGTATTGGCTCCCCTCCAAACAGACGGGCAACAACTGGGCGTCGCTTTTGTCGGCGATCATGGCCGGGCCGGGATAGATTTTCATAAGGCCGCCTGTGGTGGTAATACGCCCTTCGGGGAAAATAGCCACCCGTTTACCGGCTTTTACTTCTTCAATAATGGACTTTACCGCCATCGGGTTGGTGGGGTCAATCGGGAAGTATTTTACCAAGTGCAAAAAGGGTTTTACCCACCATTTTTGGCTGACATAAGTGTCAATGGCAAAATACAAATTTCCCGGCAGATACACCCACAACAAAACAGCATCTAAAAAGGAAGTGTGGTTGGCAATAATTAGAGCGTTGCCTTGCAGGTTTTTCCAATGTTCAATCCCGTTTACCTTCACACCGTACACAAAGTTTAATACCCGCGTCATAATCATACGGATAATATGATGCGGCAATAGACCACAAATGTAAATGGCAGCTAACGCGTTAGCAAACGCAATCACACCGAAAACGGCAGGAATGGTAAATTTCATAGCCAACAACCCCGCGCACAAACCGCTACCCAATACCATAAAAAGGGAGTTAATGATATTGTTTGTAGCAATCACGCGCGAGCGGGTATTCTCCGTAGCCAAAAACTGGAGCATCGCATTAAGCGGCACAATATAGAGCCCGCCACACACCGCAAAGCCGAGTAAATCCAAGGTAATACGCTTGCCGGCAAAAGTCATTAAGAAGGCTTTGTAATCCAGGGCCGTTTCCGCCGGAATATAGCCGGCAGTGGCACAAGCCAAATCAGCCAAAAATACCGTCATCAAAAGGGCACTTATCGGCACATATTTACTGGTAATTTCCCCCTTTACCAAAAATTGGCAAAGCAAAGAGCCCAACCCGATTCCACAGGAAAAAAGAGTTAAAAGGAAGGTAAACAAACCGGGCGTACCGTTTAAGATGTCATGTGCCAAGGAAGGCATTTGGGCAATCAACGCCGTGCCCAACATCCAAAACCAGGAAATCCCCAAAATACAAAGGAAAATATCGTGGTTCTGCTTAGCAAACGCCATATTCTTCCATGTACTGCGGATGAAATTTTTATCTATCTTCAAATCCGCATTGGCCGGTTTTTGAGCCGGGATGAACAAACTGGCAAGCAACCCTAATATAGCTACCCCTAAAATAATGCCAGGCAACCACAATTCATTAGCGGCAATGATAATCCCGCCAAAAATAGTGCCTTGCAAAATAGAGCCGTACGTACCCGCTTCAATAATACCATTACCGGCAATCAGTTGTTTTTCACCTAAAATATCAGGCAAGATACTGTATTTGACCGGGCCAAAGAAGGCGGATTGCGTACCCATTAAAAATAATACACCCAGCAAAAGCGGTACGTTGGTCGTTAAAAACCCAACTCCGGCTAAAAGAACGATAACAACTTCCAACCCTTTAGTGGCTTTAATAAGGATATCTTTGCGAAACTTATCCGCCAGTTCACCGGCTAGTGCCGAGAACAAGAAAAACGGCAACATAAATAATGCAACTGCCAAAGAAACTATTACTGATTTGCTCCCTGCCGATATACTAGTTACCTTATAGGTAATGAATGTGGCCATAGCAGTACGAAAAAAATTGTCATTAAACGCACCCAAATACTGAGTGCAAAACAAAGCTAAAAACGGACGATTAAAGAAAGTTTTAAGAAGTGCAAACATAATTATTTATCCTCTTGTAAAGTTACGAACCAATTACATAAAATGGTTTCAAATTGGGCTCGATTGGCAGACGGAATCCTCTCCGTCAATTCCCTTACTAGTGTATCATATTCCGGCCATACCTCATCAATCAAATTTTGCCCTTTTTGCGTAATACAAATAATATTTTCGCGACGGCTTTGCGGATTTGTTTGGCGTGTAAGCCAACCGGCATGAACTGATTTTTCCACTAGTTTAGTAATATTGCTGGCCGAGGCAATGAGGCGTTTGGATAGCTCCACTTGGCTAAGTCCTTTGCCATTATTTTGATAAGCGGCAAGCATCAGCAAATTAAACTGCACAGCCGACAAACCATGCGGAAGCAGGAATTTTTCCACGCGCGTTTGCAACAGGTTATAAACCAGCGCCAACACATACGTAATATTTTCATACACACGTCCTTTTTCCGGATTGATACCGTAAGGACGTAAGTTCGGTTTATTTGTTTTCATATAAATACTTTACTAATAAATTATTTATTTTTCAAGTATTATTATAAATATTTTCTTAACATCCTCACTTATTTAATGGCATAATAATGGCACATAGGAGCGCCAATATATGCCAATAACATTTCATCCCAATTACCAAATTACCCAATCTATCCTTGAAAAGCTCTATAAAATAGACCAAATCAAAGAGCAAGTAAAGGATATGCCATTAACGCGCTAGATGCAAGACAAAAACAAGCACTCATCTTGTTTGAAAAGAAAGAGTTTATCACGTCTAAAGATATAGAAGAACTGTTCCACTTTGCCGGCAGAACGGCTAGGCAGTTACTGCAAAAGTGGGTAAAGCAAGGTTTTGTGGTGGTAGCAGAACCCTCCAAAAAAGCCCGTAAATACAAGTTAAACAAATAAATTCCTTGCTTGTTCCCTGTTTTGGGTTGTAGGGAATTGGAGGAATTTATACTGGGTGCTAGCAAGAAAAATCTTTAAAATTTAAAATAAATCCCTTACTTTTCCCTGTATTTACCCTGTTTTACAGGGAAAATAGTATTTCTCGCCTGTTTATTGCCTGTTTGAAAAATCAGCATAGTGCTAGGGAAACTAGAAGCACCGCCATTTACAATAATACCCGCCTAATGGCGGGTTTTTTTATGTATGATAATATATAGCCAAAAGGACATTCCTAACCTTTTGCGGAAAAGGCCTATATTAAAACTACAGAGAAAAGGAACTTATTATGAAAAATTACGGACACTGTTTGTTATATTCCCTGATACCGACGGGCGTCACATTTATACCGGCCGTCTTTTGTTGGTTAATCACTTTAATGGGAATTGCGATCGGACATGAAAATTCCTATATAGATTGGCTTTCCCTGCTCAGCTTACTGGCCGCTCCGTTTACTGCAAGTATTATTTATCTGGGAACCTTTGTGGCATTCTGTATTGTAGGGACAAAAAAACCGTTGGTTTTTCGGGTTTGCGTTATTTCCTCTATTGTCGCTTGGGTTCTATATGCCTTAATTCTTTTTTCACTGCTATCCGAAAATTTCGGCTCAGGCTGGGTTTAAGCCGAAGGGACTTCCTTTCTAAAATAGTACAATTAAACCCTCCCCCGCGGGAGGGTTTTGTTATATACTTTAGAAAGATATGAAAAAAGTATCTCTTTTAATTATTTTTCTGTTGGGTTTACCCGTCTTTTGTTTAGCCCAACAGCTCACCGTAGGCAAGATAACGGCCAGTACCACCCGTATGAGTCCGCAGACGCTCACGCGTCATTTTCCCTTGAGACCGGGAGACAATTTTGATGCGGAACTTTTTGATAAAGCACAAGACGATCTGCACCGCTTGCGCGTGTTTAAGAAACTATCTTTCTCCACCTCCCCTTCCGCGGAAAATAAAGTAGATATCCATATAGATGCCGAGGACGGCTCCTACATTTTTCCCATGGCTTTCTTATCGGGCGGGAGCAAAAATGCCGCCGGGGTTTCATTGGCTGCCGGAAATTTATTTAAGCAAGGGGAAAGTTCCTTCTTCTTTGTCGGGGGAAGTACGGACGGTTTTTCCGCCGCGGCTGGGGCCGTTTTGGCAGACAACTCTCTTTCTATCCATTATTCCAAACTGAATTTTGACCAACGGTTTTATTCCCATTATTGGAGTAACACTTACGGTGTCTTTTCCACTACCGATGACGAAAAAGAATATGCTTCAGCCCTTCTTGGTTCCGTACATACCAAAAAAGAAAGCGTTTCCCTTATCTACACCCGCCGTTTTAACCGCATTTTGCGCGCATTTGTGAAACCCCAATATATTTATTATTCCTATGGAAAAGAAGGGTTTGACGGCGGATTGCACAATCAAATCCAGGCAGGGCTCCGTTGGACGGACGATATCCGCCCCGGGGCCAATATGGGGGCGCTCTCCGGTTATGGGCTGACAGATAAAACCAAAAGCCTGCAGGACTTACCCCGCGCACGCAGCGGATATATGGCAGAAGTGGCTTACAGCGCAGGCGGAAGTTGGACGGGGAGCGACTATACCCTATCCAAATTACAAGCCGAAGCGGCCTGGATTTTGGAAACAAAAAGCCGCCATTTATTTGTTTTGGAAGCCAAAGCCGCCGATGCTTTTAAGGCTTCGTTTAGTGACGAAATTTTTTCAACCGATTTGTTAAGCGGTGCCGGCCGTTACGACCGCCATATCCGCGGTTCTCGCGGGGCAGGCACGGCTGCGACCTGGATTTATTATATTTTGCGAAACAAAACAGGCCTTTTATCTCTCGCTCCTTTTTATGAAATTGCCTATGTGTATACTGACGGGGCTTACCGTCCACATAGCGGAGCCGGAGCCACTTTAACTTACAAACTGTGGCGGTTTCCGCTACCCATTGGAATTAACTATACCCACAACTTACAAGACGGCAGCAACCAAATAGGCTTTGTAGTAGGTGGGACTTTTTAATCTTTTCTTTTATTACCTGCAGGGGCTGGAAAGCCCCTGTTTTTTCTAACCCTTTTTTTCGGCTTGCGACAAACAAACCAATTTATATACTCAAGGTATGCACCGGGCCCGATATAAGCCCGGAAGCAGTTTGAAATTAGGGGGTAGTATTATGGGAATGAAAGGACGCGAAATTGTAGAAAGAGCCGGAGTGCATGTAGAGGAGTTAATTCAACTGCTCAATAAAGCCTACAGCGATGAGTGGCTGGCTTATTATCAATACTGGGTAGGGGCTCAAGTAGCCACGGGGCCCATGGCCGCCGATTTGATACCGGAATTGGAAGAACACGCGCAAGAGGAACTGGATCACGCCAAAAAATTAGCCAAACGCATTTTAGAATTGGGAGGCACGCCTGTACTCAGTCCGGAAGGGTGGTACGAAGAAAGCACCTGCGGATACTTAGTACCGGAAAACCCGGACGCGGTAAAACTTCTTAAACAAAATTTACAGGGCGAACGCTGTGCTATTGAAGTTTATAACAAAATTCTAAATTTTGTGAAGGGAAAAGATATGATTACGGGAAATATGATCCGTAAAATTTTGGAAGAAGAAGTAGAACATGAACAAGATTTGGAAAACCTGGGGTTTGACTTTCTGGGAGAATCTTTCCCCAGTTGTTCCTGCGGTTGCCGCTAAATTAAAAGCCCTCCGCAAGGAGGGCTTTTTTAGGTATTTTTAAGGAATTACGGGGTGAGGCTCAAACAGAACTCCGTCCACCATTACTTTATCTCCCACCTTGCGCTCGGGGTGTTTGAAGGCTTTTTCCATTTCGGCCTCCCGCACAAAAGGTACGGCGAAAAAAATAGTCTTGCTTGAAAATTTGTTAAGCCAATCGGTTAATAAAGCGGGGGTTTCCCCTGCCAAAAATTTATCGGCCACCAACGGCGTATATTGTCCGTTTTGATTCAAAATCACCAGTGATGCCGTATGATAACGCCACTTAAGCGCAGGGGTTCCGTCCGCCTGCATAAAGTTCCCATCCGGCGCGGAGGACTTCAAAAATTCTTCGTTTTCCGCCTTGGCAATTATCTTGTACACCCGTAACGCTCCCCACTGGGTACTGGGGACAGATACCGTCTCACATACTTGTTTGCCGAACAAATAACTGCAATATGTACACTCCTCAATAGCATAGCGGTAGGTTTTTAAGGTGCGGGAAGTACGCGGAGTAATCCCTCCGTTATCCACATCTTCGGGGCGCATTTGCGGTGTTTGGTAGGTGATTACTTTACCTTTCCCGTTAAAAATCGCACGGCGCAACATATCTTTTACAAATTTTACATCTCTATCGGACACGCTGGCATGCAGGCGGTTGTTGACGGGCAAACGGTAACTGGGTTTCCCTCCCAAAAGCGGAGCCTTGGACAATAAACGCATAAAGGCCAATTCCCGCGCATCGTTTGCTTCGTTTTTACCATGATAGGTGGGAAAAAACGGGTGGGAAGCAAACATTTCCTGCAGATATTTTTTAATTGAGTCCTTATGTTGCAAATAAAATTTTTCGGCATTGCGGACATCAAAACTATGAATAAGAGAAAGCCTGTCCAATGCGCCCAAATACTCTAAGGTTAATTGGGTTGGGGCATATTCCCCATAGGCCGAGGCCGACACATACATATTGAACAAATAAAAAGCCACCGCTCTTTCCTGTTCTTCTGCAGAAGGAGAAAAAAGTTTTTGCCAAAATCCGGGCTCTTCGTAAATTGTATTATGAGGAAAATAAAAACGCATATACATCAGCCGTCCCCAGGCGGGGTTTTGCTGTATCAAATGCGAGGCCTGAATCTTTGCTTGTAAAACGGAAGAAAATTTGGCAAGCGGCACCCCCGGTTGCCCCCAGGCAACCGATACACATACACACATAAGTAAACAAGCCAATATTTTTCTCATACGATATAGTATAGAAAAACTGGTTTTTCCCCACAAGGGCCATAAGTCCTATATTCTTCTTACGAACAAGTCCAGATTCCCCCTTCCTTTTTGGAAGTATTTTATTATAATATAGGGGAAGTTTTACCAATACTAAAAAGGAGATAACTTATGTGGTACGGAATCAGTGCCCTAAGACCTTTTGAACAGTATGCGCTTTTTGGCGTATTGTTTATTGCGGTTTTGGGGCTTTTATATGCCTTATTTCTACGCAAGCAAGTAATTAACGAAGATTGCGGCACCCCGGCAATGCAAAAAGTTTGGGGAGCTATACGCGAAGGGGCCAATGCTTACTTAAAAAGACAACTCAAAACCATTTTGCCCCTTATCGGTTTATTGACCGTATGTTTGTTCCTCTCGGTTTATATTGTTCCGGTATCGCAAGACTCCATGGAACGCTTCGCCGGTCTTTCTCCCGAAAAGGTGAAATTGATTGCCGCTTTCGGGCGCGCAGGCGCGTTTATTTTGGGGGCGGTATTCTCGCTGCTCGTGGGGCAACTCGGTATGCGTATTGCGGTAGATGCCAACGTACGCGTGGCGGCCGCATCTAAACGCAGTTTCGGTGATGCCTTGCGCATTGCCTACCGTGCGGGTACTGTTACCGGTATGTTAACGGACGGCTTGGGCCTTTTTGGCGGAACGATTATTTTTATCATTTTCGGTATTGCCGCGCCGGACGCCTTGCTCGGTTTCGGTTTCGGCGGAACGCTTTTGGCTCTTTTCATGCGTGTAGGAGGCGGTATTTACACCAAAGCCGCCGATGTGGGCGCCGATCTGGTAGGTAAAGTGGAAGCGGGTATCCCCGAAGACGACCCGCGCAACCCCGCCGTTGTGGCTGACTTGGTGGGCGACAATGTGGGCGATTGTGCCGGTATGGCCGCGGATATTTTTGAATCGTATGAAGTAACCATTGTATCCGGCCTTATTTTAGGGATTGCTTTGTGGCGCATTACGGGCCACCACGAGTGGATTGTTTATCCGCTTTTGGTACGCGGGATTGGGGTGTTATGCTCCATTATCGGTACTTATGCGGTAAAAGATTCCAAACGCAATGCAGGTAACGCCATGAAAGCCATTTTCAAAGGCTATTCTATTTCCGCCGCGATTTCGGTGGCTATTTTCGGCGTACTTGCTTATTTCTATATGAACACCGTTCCCGGCGGGTGGTGGCGTCCGTTTGCGGCTACCACTATCGGTATTATTTTGGCCATCGGCATTGACCGCCTGACTGAATATTTTACGGGTACGGAAAATAAACCGGTACAAGAAATCAAAAAATCTACCGCTACCGGTTCGGCTACCACCATTCTTTCCGGTATTGCCGTAGGTTTTGAATCGGCCGTATGGACTACTTTGGTTATTGCGGCTTCTATTTTCTGCTCGGTGGTTATTTTCGGCACAATTGACGGACTTTCCCCGACGGAAAAATTCAACTTTATCCTCTACGGTGTAGCCATGACGGGTATCGGTATGCTTACCCTTACCGGTAATAACGTAGCCATGGACTCCTTCGGCCCCATTGCCGACAACGCCAACGGTATCGGCGAAATGGCCTGGCACGGACAAGAAGACGAAGAAACTAAAAAAGCGCGCCAAATCATGGCGGACTTAGACGGTGTGGGAAACACCACTAAAGCCATTACCAAAGGGGTGGCTATCGGCTCGGCCGTTATTGCGGCGGTATCGTTGTTTGCTTCCTACATGGTAGATGTCAGCAATGTGCAACGGTTGCTTAATGATGCTTGGGCCGCTGCCGGGGAAGACAAAGTTCTTCCGCTTCTTTCTCAAGTAGGGATTGTGGTTTCCAACCCCGTTGTGTTTGTAGGTATGCTGATTGGCGGAGCACTCCCGTGGTTGTTCTCGTCTTTTGCTATCAATGCGGTCAGCCGTGCTGCGGCACTTATTGTGCAGGAAGTCCGCCGTCAATTCAAAGGCGGGGTATTGGACGGATCTGCTCAACCCGATTATACACGCGCGGTAGGAATTTCCACCGTGGCGGCCCAAAAGGAACTGATTATCCTGGCTCTCTTGGGCATTATCTCTCCCATTGTGGTAGGGTTAGCCTTCGGGGTAGAAGCCTTGGGCGGTTTCTTAGCGGGTATCATCATTTCGGGCCAATTGTTGGCGGTGTTTATGTCCAACGCCGGCGGCAGTTGGGATAACGCCAAAAAAGTGGTGGAAGACGAACCTTCCAGCATTGAAAATAACACGGGTAAAGGTTCCGAACGCCACAAAGCCAGTGTGGTGGGCGATACCGTGGGCGATCCCTTAAAAGATACGGCCGGCCCCGCCGTGAACCCCTTGATTAAAGTGGTAAACATGGTGGCCGTAATCGTAGCGCCGATTGTGGTGAACTACCATAACGATTTTACCCCCCTCGGAAAAATCGGCTGGGTGGTAGTGATTGCGTTATTGGCGGTATTAAGTTGGGCGATTTTATCCAGCAAAAAAACCGCTGAAGACTTAAACAAATAAGTTTAGTAAAAAAAACCCCCGCTCGTTTGAGTGGGGGTTTTTTTATTTTTCTCTTATCAATTAAAACAGTAGGCATAAAATCCGTTGGGAGAATAGCACCCGCCGGTGGTGGACTTACCCGTTAAACTTTTACAAATACGGCTCATAATCCCATACCCTCCTTCGTGGTGGTTCATCCATGCCCCGCACACCAATTTTCCCGGAGTATAGGGCCAATGGTTATTATCCTTTCCGCTTACATTATCATAAATATAATGAACCCTTCCGTAAGGGCGGCCGTTATCTCCGCCCCGTTGGGCAGCAACCATTACTTTACTTATTGATATTTTAAATCCTTTTTTATCCGTATATTGCGTTTTGGCATCATTAAGCGTTCCGGAATATTCATAACCCAAATCTTCAAAATTTGTGGCATATTCCCCATTGGCCAAATAATATACCTCTTGCGCATCTTTAATGGCACGAAGTGTCGGCAAATAAGAACTGAAGCGCGTTTTCCATACCGCTATTTCATATTGCGGAAGGGCCACCGCCGCCAATATGCCGATGATTAACACTACAACCAAAAGTTCTATCAAAGTAAAACCTTGTTTCATAAAAAACCTCTTGTAAATAGATTTACGGTAAGCAGAAAACCATGCGATTTTTCCTGTTTCCCGCTTATAATTATTATAAGGGAAAAAACAAACGATTCAAGAACTTGAACTTTGATACTCAAAAAACCTATAAAACAAAAAAGGCACAGAAAAATTCTGTACCTTTTTATTCAAAAAATAATTTCTACAAATAAAGTTCCAATGTATCCAATAACTTGCCTTTATCGCTATGCACTTTAAGTGTTAATTTCCTATCCACAATTTTGCCCGAAGCATAGTGGCGAGCCGACACAAAACGCGCCGTAGAGGGGTGTGGGTTTTCGCGCTTACCCGGTTTGGGGGCCGCGGTACCCAAGGTTACATAGGTTACGCCGTGCGGAGCCACTTCGCCGCGATACATGGGAAAAGTTCTTTCGTAATCGGCATCGCCGCCTTGCAATACCAATTTTACACGGTAATCTTCAAAAATTTTTACCCAATTATGGAACACTTCGTTGTTGGTTCCTTTTACGCCGGAAGAATATGCCGGGGCATTCATCACCACAATTTTCCATTTTTCGCCAGCCCCGGCCAAAGTGGTTTTAAGCCATTTGGTTTGGGCAGATTTTTCACCGATTTCCGGCGCCCATACAGCTCCCTCGGCCACATTGGTATCTAAAAAGATAAAGCGTGCATTGGCCGTATCAAACGAATAATACTTGGGAGTGGCGGTGCTCCAACTCATATTATGAAAACGGGAATAATTCGCCCGCAGAAAAGATTTGCTGTCGCGCGATTCGCGGTTGGGGCCGTATTCGTTGGGGCCCAAAGCCACAAAAAGCGGGGTTTTTAATAATACATCTTTGAAGGGGTCAAAAAACTCGCGGTTGGTATCTTCGTTTAAGCCGCTGGCGGTCAGGTTACCGGTGTGAATCAAAAAGTCGGCTTTTTCCTCACTCATTAACGCGGCCACATTGGCACGCGCGATAGCCGCATCGTCCGTAACGGGCAAGAAGTCGTCCGCAGGCGCTGCGGGCTCTGCACCGGTAGCCCCCATGGCTAAAAAATTAACGATTTTGCGTTCCGGCGAAAAAAGCGTGCGGAAAGAACCTTCCACCGGATTTTGCGTGCCGTCTTTGGCGTGGTTGTACACATGCACACGGTAGCAAAAATCTTGATTAGGCACCAAGCCGTACAAAACGGCTTTGTGCGAAGTCCCTTCCGGGGTCACGGTCATAATCTGGTTACAGCGAGGGGTGGGGCCGTATTCCAACCAGGCAGGGGTGGGCTCGTCCGTTTCCCAACGCAGAATCATAGTGGTTTGGGTAGGGTCTTCGATATACGGGCCGCGCAAAATCTGCGCTCCGTATCCACCGGAACAAATAAATAAAAAAGCAAATAAAAAGGTTAATTTTCTCATCTCTTTTATTCTACAAAATATCTTTTTATTACAAAATAAAACCCTATAGCCAAAAATGCTTAAAATTTGGTTAAATGGGAATATATGAAAAAATTACTTTTATCTATTTTATCCGTTTGTATCCTCTCCGCCGCCGCGCAAGCGCGCACGGTGGACGTAACCGCCGCCTACACGGGGGCTTCCCACTTTACCAAGGCAGATGCCGGGGCCACGGTGGCTTTATCGTTAAACACATTGGCCGGTATCCAAGCCCGTTATGTCAACGATGATGTATTCAAAGATCCTATCTACTCCGTCTATCTTCCGATTCACATGGACTTTGATTATTTGAAATTTAACTTTACGCCTTTTTATTATTTCAAAAACAAAAGCGATGATGCCCGATATCAAGACGCGTCCGCGTTCGGCTTGAACTCCCGCCTGATTATTACCATGCAGGACGATGAAGTAAACGATTTATACACCCATGCCTTTATCGGGGCCTCGTTTGCGCGTCAAAAAGGCACGCTTACCTTGGAAGGGGCCGACTCCAACCAATACTACTCCGAAGCCGCCTACACCTTGGGTTTACACAAAGATTTTTACCGTGCGTTCGGTTTTGAACTCATCGGAACCGTTTTTCAATATCCCGACGGCATAACCGGTGTCGAAAGTTTCCGCGGCATTATGGACCAGCAAGACTTGGCCTCCACCCAAACCTTGGACATCGTGCGCGAATTGCCCAAATATGCCGTGGGTACCCGCTTAACCCGTATGTGGGCGGACGACGGGTCTTCCATTTATCTCAGTTACCGCTTTGGGGAATACCACACAACCGATTCCCAACACTCGTTTGTAGTGGGTAACTCGTTTATTGTAGGGAATTTAGTATCCGCCGACATGGCTTACAACCATGTGCGTTCCGTACATAATAAAGACAAACGCGATATTTTCTATATCCGTTTAGGTATGTCTTTCTAAAAGAGGCCAACTATGAGCGAAGAAAAGAACGAAATTATCAGCTCGCGTGCCCTTACGCTGATTTCTCACAAACTCAAAACCCCGCTTTCCATTATCAACGGATATTCCGAGGCGATTTTATCTCAAGCCGGGAAAGAAAAATTCTCCCCTTTCACCTCTAAGGCTTTAGAAGAAATTCACAAGCAAGGCGGCAAAATGTCGCGCTTAGTAAACAAGTTGTTTGATTTTAATAAAGTTACTTCCGCCAAAGCGGAAGACTTAGAACGGGAAGATGTTGCCTTAAAACCGCTTATTAAAGATTGCGCCAGTTGTGCCGTGGCACGCGAAGAAGTGCCTGCCGTTCCCGTAACGGTAAAGGAAGATTCTTCCGTCAAGCGCGGAACTTTTGTGGAAATAGATTGCCCGGAGCGCTTGAACCTTTTTGCCAATGCGGAAATGTTGCGTTTATGCATACAGGAACTTTTATCTAATGCCATTAAGTTTAACAACAAAATGGAAAAAGTGATTAAAGTTCAATGCGCCAACCACGGCGACAGTATTTCTATCTCCGTGCGCGATTACGGGGCCGGTATCCGTCCGCAAGATGTAAACCTTATCTTTGAACCCTTCTACCAGGTGGACGATTATTTCACGGGGCAAATCAACGGTTGGGGATTGGGGTTACCCATGATTAAACGCATTTTAGATTTACACGGCGGTTCCATTAGTGTAGTGTCCGACAGGGGCCTCGGCTCTATTTTCACCATTAACTTTCCCGTCTTATGAACACAGAAACTTTGTTAGATACCATTAACACCCAATGCGATGCCTTGCGTGCCCGGCTGCACGCGGCAGCCCTGTCGGTAAGCGATTTTAACAAACGCTTGGAAGCCATTTTGCAACAACTGCATAAAAATATAGAAGTGCGCGATACGACCTTTGCGGCAGATTTTAACCTTTTTTGTGCAGACCTTCGCACCCAGGTAAACGATACGGAAGCCTTTTGGCTCCAAGCCCGGGCTGATGTGCGTGCCTGTAAAGCCGCCGATTGGACGGAAGACCTGGCCTTGCCTGCCAAAGGGCTCAACAGCCGCGCCCGCTCCCTTTCGCGCGCCGCTGACGAGTTTACCACCGCTTACGACCGATTCTGCCGCAACTACAAAAGTTTTACGGCGGCCAAACTTAATGTGTGGTTGTTAACTTCCTGCCAAAGCGATTTGGATAACCTGACGGGAAAGATTTTATTTTTGGCCAGAGAAATTGCAAAACAAACCGAAAGAAACAGAGGATCCCATGCAAACGGATAAAAACACTTACTATTACTTAAAAACAAGTGCCATTTGCCTGACGGTAATTGCCGCAGGCGTGTTGACGGCTTTTTTGGTTTACACCAAAGCCTTGCTGATTCCGCTGATTATTTCCATTTTTATTTACACCATTTTGGCACAAATGACTTTGGCTCTTAAAAACCGTTTTTCCTTTCCGTCTTGGCTTGCGCTTACGGTGTCTATTTTGGTTTCGATTGCCTTATTTGCCGGTATTATTATATTTACGGTAAACTCGGTGGGAGAATTTTTGAAAGGAGCGGAAGTGTATCGCCAAAACTTAATTGATACCGTGTCCAACTTGGCTACCCGCTTGCAGGAATACGGCATCACATTGGATCAAAACTTCATTGAAAGTTATTTGCGCGAACTCCCTGTTTTTAATTGGGTAAAGAATTTCGGCGGCAAAGTATTCAATATCTTTTCCAATGTCATGTTGATTATTCTGTTTATGACCTTTTTTCTCTTCGGCACCAAAAAAGCCGCCGCTATTACCAACCCTGCCATTAAAGAAATGCTTGCCAATGTATCCATTTATCTGTCGGTAAAGTTAATGGCTTCTATCGCCACAGGGCTTGTGGCCGCCGTTATTTTATTGGCATTTAAGGTTAAGTTGGCTGTCTTGTTTGCGTTGTTTGTGTTCTTACTTAACTTTATTCCCAGCGTGGGCTCTATTGTGGCAGTATTATTACCGATTCCGGTACTTTTCTTGCAATTCGGCTTTGGGCCGAATTTCTTTGTTGTATTGGGGCTTTTGACTGCCACCGAATTTACCATCGGAAATATCCTTGAGCCGCGCTTTTTGGGAGAAGGTATGGATTTGCACCCCGTAACGGTAGTGGCTTCGTTAATCTTCTGGTCGCTTATTTGGGGCGTACCGGGCGCTTTCTTATCCGTGCCGATTACGGCTTCCGTAAAAATTGTCCTTAGCAAAATGAAACATACCCGTCCGGTAGCGGAACTGTTAGCCGGCAGGCTACCCCATTGATATCAAGATGCTTTTAACAAAAAAGCCCAAGGATAACCTTGGGCTTTTTTATCAATTATAATACACTATGGCAGTTCGTAAAAACGAACTCCGTTTTGCGTGATAGGAGTTCCTTCGCAGGACATGACATCTTTGCAGAAATCCCCCGCTTTTATTACTTTGGATACAATTTCCCCACAGTACATTTTCTTCTGCAAAGTTCCTTTTCCTTCCCTATGCACAAACATAATACCGCTTCCTTTGTAGCGTCCTTCTATAAAAAAGCCGGACGAAAAAGAAAACGAACCTTCGGAGTCTCCGCGAATATTGATAACTAATTCAAACAAATTTTTATAGCGCACCGCATCCGTACCGGGAGTTGTTAACCCTACACTACTCTGCCCCACAGATTCCAAGTTATTAAAATCATAACTTAAACCCCGGAAGGTTTTGGCATAACGCCCCGTTTTTAAGAAAAAATTTTCTTGTGCGTTTGCCAGGCTTCTTACACTAACAAACAATTGACTTGCACGAGCCTCCCAAACAGCTTTTTCATAGTGGGGCATGGCCATAGCCGCCAAAATTCCAATAATCAAAACCACAACCAGCAACTCTACCAAAGTAAAACCTTGTTTCATAAAACTATCCTCTTAAGAAAATTATAAATAATTTGTTACATATCTCACAATACAGGGGTTTCCTTTTAGTATTACTCTGCAAGAAAAAACCCGGCTATGCAAAGAGCCGGGTTAATCATAAAGATTTTTCTTTAGTTGGCCGAAGTAAGCGGCATTTCGTTACGAACCTTGTTAAACAAGTTAGTGGTCGTGGCGCGTTGCAGGAAGGACTCCCACTCTTGCTGGGTCAGTTCGAAATCGTCCATAACGATAGAAGAAATCTCTTTGGCGGTATCTTTACCCACCGCATTGTTTTTGGCGTATTCGTTTTCCAACTCCACATAGCGGCTGGCAATGGCATAATCGATATCTTCCTGAGAGTAGGTAGGAGCCTCTTGCTGGGCATTTAAGGTGTTGGTATCATAAATGCCTTGCGGTGCGGTAGAGGGAAGCGGTGTATCCCCTTGCGGTACCAACAATTCGCCACGGCTTTGGTTATATTCCGTTCTCACGGGTTCTTTACCGTTGGGGTTGGTTACTCTGCCCAGCATTAAATTGGAACAGGCAGACGGGTGAACAATAAAATATACACTTAAAATAATAAAAACTAAAATAACGGACTTAAGTAAAATTTTCAGCACGGGTGGCCTCCTATATATCCTATAGGATACAATATTTTTCCGTTTTTATTCATCTTTTTTTGGGGCTTGCGGAGCATTTTGGGTAGCACCTTGTAACTGCTCGATACTTTTAACAAACTGAGGATTGGTAAAAATTTGTTGAACAGTTTTGGCAAAGTCCGGGTTTTGCATATGCTTACTGACGACCCCGGCGATTTCCGGGTTTTGTTGCATCACTTGGGCCAAGTTCCCCCCGCTTAAGCCGGCTATATCCAATGCTTCCCCTTTGGAAGCGGCGGCCAGTTCCTTATTAAAGGCTTGCAGTTTTTCATCATCGGCAAAATCGGCCAAAATGGAGTGTATAGTGTCCACGGCTTGCTTTTCGGCTTGTTCTTGGGTAAGAGGTTTTTCTTCTATAAAATAGTCCGCTTTTGTTCCTTGGAACAGCACCGGAGCCGACACGGGTTCCGCACGCGGAGCAGCCAAAGAAACGGGAACATTTTGAAAGGTAAAGGCGCCTTCGGTTTCTTGGCGTTCCTGTTCCCATTGGGCCACTTTTTGCTGATAGAACTGATAGCCGCGGGCCGCGCCCATGAAAAGAAGCGCGGCCACCATAAGGGCTATCAAAGCGTAACTTGTTTTGGACATTATTGCCCCAATTCTAATAGTTCCACATCAAAAATCAAGGTGGAATTAGGCGGGATATTCCCCACCGGGCGATTTCCGTAAGCAGTATCGGCCGGACACACTACCGTGGCGCGGGCACCGGGTTTCATTTGCTGAACGGCTTTCGTCCAACACGGAATTACATCGGTCAGTTTAGTTTGGAAGGCCTCGCCGCGGTCGCGGGAACTGTCGAACTTAGTCCCATCGATTAAAGTGCCGGTATAGTGCACTTTTACCGTACTGTCCGCTTTCGGGTTTTTGCCTTTCCCGGCGCGGGAAAGTTTAATCATCGCCCCGTTATCCAAGGTTTTTACACCTTTTTCTTTTTGGAAATCAGCCAGGTATTTTTTTTGTTCGGCTTCGTATTTGGCGGAAATCGTTTTGGCATCATCTTTGTATTTTTGGATAATTTGCGGTTTGTATTTTTCCACATCGGTTTGCGGTTTTTTATGCAACAGACTATCGCGCATACCTTGGGAAAGGGCTTTATAATCGTCTTCGTTATCCAATACTAACTGATTTTTAAGATTATTGCCCAGCAAAAAACCCAACGAATACAACATTTTGTTGCGTTCGGCAGAGGCCTCCGCCGTAGTAGCCGAGGGCGTTTCTTGCGCAAACCCCATAAGCGGGGTTATCAACATAACAAGTAACAATAATTTTTTCATTTTTTAACTCCTATCTGTTTTTCAAATATGCTTCCATACGGCGTACAATCTGCTCGGCAGATTGTTCCCCCACGCTTTGCATGCTTCTGCGCAAAGAATCTTCCGCACGGGAAGTACCGGCCCGTTCGTACACATTAAAACGGGCGAAAGTTACCCCTTTTTGCGCTTCCTGCAAACTGACCGCCGCACTGCTGGAAACCCAAATTAAGCCTTCCACTTTTTTAGAGTGATATCCGTCCACTTCGGTTTGAATTTTAACCACTAAAAGTTTATCCGGGTCGGTTTCGTCCACCACGCCCAGTCCCATTTGGTTTAACGCGTCCACCACATAAGTAACCATTACTTCGCTGGCCATACCTTCCACTTCTACCGCTACCAATACGGCAGCCATTTTTTCTTTTAACACATCTTTATAAGGCAGGAAGGTTTCCGGGCTGAAAGGTTGACGGGTAGCCGACAGGAATTGGTAGGCTTCGTCCACAGCCAAACGGCGCGCCACCAGCGGTTGCATACGGTAAGCGATTTTCAAATCGGCCATCGGGTCGGCAGGATTGGTAAATTGAGCAGCCAAACCGGCAAGCATGCCGTCCAACTGTTTCAAAACGGGTTCTAAAACGCGTTGGGCTTTTTCGCGAGAAAGAACGGCCAGAGCATAGTAGTGCTTGGAACCGGAGTCCTTATCCCGCCATACTTTATCCACTTCGGCATTGGCCATTAAATCGGTCAATACTCCTTGCGCTTCGGCGTCCGGAGCGTTTTGCATAATTTCCCGGCGCATATTATCCAGCGCGTTTTGGGAGGCTTCCGTTTCCGTCATACCTTCCCCGGCCACTACATAATATTTGGCAGAATTATACTGATTGGTTTTGTAACTAACCGTATTTTTATTCATACCTGCGCAGGCACATAACCCCAAAGCGCAGACAAGTAAAAATATTTTCTTCATTTTCCCCTCCTAATAAGCCGTCCGGTGGTGCAAAAATACGCGGCCGCCTTTCGGCACAAACACATTTTCAAAGGTGTGTTCTCCTATTATATTACCATATCCGTCGCTAAACAACAGGCGGATATTTTGATTACCCGGAGCCACAAAAATACGGGTCATGCGTACTTCGGCAGGTAAAGTAAACCATTGGCGGGTGTCCGCTTTTTCGGTAACGGCACCAAAGATGTTTACCAACAAACGCGCCAACTCCCCGATACCTTCGTCTCCTGTGGCCTCCGTCATAGCGCGCCCGGCTTGTACCGAGGCCACTTGTTTTACCACCGCACGGGTGGCACTTCTAAACAAAATGCCGGGTCTTTTTTCTTGCAGATCTAAATGAGCGGCCGCTGCAAAATCGGCTACTTTTTGAGTGTAATACCGCTGGCCGTTTGCCTCCGCCCACGAAGTACTTACCTGATAGGGGGTTTGCTCCAAAATGGGGGCGGAAATGCCCGCGGAACGGCCTACCATAGCGGTTAAAATGGCGTTGTGTACTTCGGGAGCTACCACTCCGTGCCCTTCTTCCGGATATGAAGCATAACTGACCAACTCGTTCCAACTGAGCATAAAAGTAGCCGTCTTTTTTAATGGGAGAAGTCCGTTATAGTGAAATAAAATAATTTCCCCCCAGTCCTGGGCATCTTGCGGAACATAAAATTCGGGGGCGGAGACTTTCAAATCTTTTCCCAAGCGTTCGTAGGCTTTCAAAGAATTGGTACGGGCAATGCGTGCAGAGGACAAGTTCCCTTCCGATTCAAAAATCAAACTGGCAAAATACTGCACAAAGGGGTCGTCGTTATAGCCGGAAGATTTACTGCCGCGCAAATGATCCAAGAAAAAAACCGCTTTGCGCGCTTCTACCGCGGCAGAAGATATTTTGTTTTGTTCCAAAAAGTTCATCGCCCGAAAGAAAAAAGTAAGGGCTTGCTCGTAAGAGGCAACCGTATAGGGAGCGGTTAAATCGTTAATCAAAAGCGTCCCGGCCGTGCCGGAAATGCTTTTGGCGGTATTTTCGTTAATATGTTGCTGGGCGGAAGAAAACAGGATATCGCTTTCATAAGGTTGGTGAGAATCGTGCAAAACTAGGGCTTTATCCAAATAAAACAGGGAAGCGTCCCTCTCGGAATAGTGTTTTTCTTTGGCTTGTTCCACACGGGCTTGGGCTTCCTCCATTTTTTGGGAAGCCAACATACTTTGTACTTCTTTTTTGTAACGCAAAGAAGGCGCCGTACACGCGGAGCATAACAACACTAACCCCAACAAATATACGCGCGCCTTCATAAAGTGTTCCTACCAGGTTACTTTACTGTGTTTTACATATTTTTTGATTTGTTTTTGACCGTTCCAAACGATTTGGTTGGTTTCAATATCAATTAGTTTCAAGTTGGTTTGATAGAATACCAGGGCTTTGCTGCCGGATTTATCCACCACGGAGTTCAGCACACCGCTGAGCATATAATCGGCTCCTACTTCTTTGCCGAAGGCTTTGCGGGTGGCTTCGCTGGCAAATTCATCTTGTTCCAAGCGTTCGGTGCGAAGATCACCGCGTTCTTCCGAAGAGGCAACAAAGTTCACTTTGCCCGAATTGATAAGAGCGCGTTGCACTTCTTCTATAAACACGGAAGTATTGATGTGTTCCATGGTTTTATTATTAACCGTGCCGACAATAACGGTGGGTTCTTTGCCGTAACGGGTGGTAAACTTGTTATACCAACCGCTGGCTAAACAATCGGTAATCATTTCTTGGGCAACCATTTGGGCATCGGTATCGTTCCAACCGCCGCTCACATCTTTTATTAAATTAGTTTCTACGCGTTCTACACTGGTACTGCACGCGAAAAAAAGCGGAGCAACCAGCAAAACAACTAAAAGTTTTTTCATTGTTTTTTCTCCTTATAAACAGATACTCTTATCCTAGCATATTTCCTACAACAATTCAGGCATTTTGTCAGGACGGCACAAACGGCTTTCCTGCACTATCTTTTCGGCATAAGAGCAGTCCACCCAGCCTTCCTCAATGTGTACTTCAAACCAACTGGGGCGCACCCGGTGGCGCACCTTCAAAATATTTTGCTCCATTTCATAAATATACTCATCGCAAGACAAAGCCCCGCTGCCTTCCACAGGTTGGCAGGTAAAACCGATATCCAGGCGGGATAAGTCGGGCATATACATACCGTAGCGGGCTTTGAAAGATTCTTGCAAATAAGCAATTTCCTTTCCGCGCTCTAACGCTTTTTTAGCCAATTGAATAGTTCGGCTTTTTTGATATCTGGGCCACCCCAGTGCAATGGAAAGAGCAAAAGATACAAGAAGTGACAAAACTACCCACTTCACAAAACCGTCTTCCTGTAAAAACATAAGGGCTCCTTTTTATTCTTTTTTATTATTCTACCGTTTTTAGAGCCGGAAAAAAGCCTCTTTTTTTACCTTTTATATTTCCGGTGCGGCAGAAAATGTTATACTATTATAAAATTTAGGGATTTTTGCCTCCATGCCGTGAAGAACGGACATTCTCCCCCGTGAGATAGCGCCAACTGGAGGCAGAAAGTCCGCGTTCTTCCGCGCCTTCGGGCGCGGAGGGGGCGGCTTCTTTTAGGATGGTTGGCGCTATCTATTAGAAGTCCGCCCCTTTTTTACTATGGGCGGCCGGAAATAATATATGCCCCAACCCTACCACAAACTATTATCGCTATTCCAACAAATAGAGGCGGATTATTGCCGATTGGAAAGAAAAATCGGCCAGTTAAAAAATGCACTCCCTTTTTATTCGACCCTGCCGGAAATATTGATTAAAAGTGTTAAACGGCAACAACTATTATTAGATACATTAAAGCAAGAATCCCTATCTCCCGATTCCTTACCCGATCATACGCTCTGCGAGAAGCAAAAATAAATCCATAAAATTCCCCGCGGCCGACAAAGCACGCGGGGAAGTAAAAGAACGGTTCCGGTTTATTTGCCGGTGCGGTCTTTTTTATCGCGATAATGCGTATGTAACAGTTTGTGCGCCACCGGGCCGCCGATTTTATCTAAAATCTTCCCGTAGAGCGCTTGTACACCGCTGTTATCTTGCGATTTGTAGGCCAGTTCCGTATCTTCCTGATACAGACCTTCCGCGCGTACTTTGCGGGGAGCCCAACCGTCAAACTGAGGCTGACCGGCCCCGGCCACACAACCGCCTTGGCAGGACATCACTTCGATGAAATCGTAGTGGTTCTTGCCGGCTTTGATATCGTCCAAGAGTTTGCGCGCATTTTTAAGGCCGCTGACGACCGCCGTACGAATTTGGATATCGCCGATGGTAAGCGTTTTTTCCTTAAATACTTTGCTTTCGCGCAAGCTGGTAAATTTCACGCTACGAGCCCCGGCCGGATCCAATTCGGCAAGCGCATAGCGAAGGGCGGCTTCCATTACACCGCCGGAAGCACCGAAGATAACCCCGGCACCCGTTTTATAGCCAAACGGCATATCAAACCATTCGTTTTCCAAGTTGGCAAAGTCGATACCGGCTTCTTTAATCATGCGGGCCAGACCAACCGTGGTCACTACATAGTCCGTATCCGGGTTACCGTTTACATAAAATTCACCGCGTTTGGCTTCCGATTTTTTAGCGGAACACGGCATGACGGCTACCACCACCAAATCTTCGCGTTTGCCGCCTTTTTCTTCAAAGTCGGCTTTCAAGATGGGGCCCATCATTTGCATCGGGGAGCGTGCCGTGGAAAGGTTGGGGATAAACTCCGGAGCGAATTTTTCCACATAGTTGACCCACGCAGGGCAGCAACTGGTAAATTGCGGCAAGTTGGTTCCTTTTTTGAAGCGTTCCAAAAATTCAGTGGCTTCTTCCAAAATGGTCAAGTCTGCGGTGAAGGCGGTGTCGTACACATAGTCAAATCCTAACATGCGTAACGCGGTAGCGATTTTACCGTCCACATTTTTGCCCTGGGGCAAACCGAACATTTCACCCAAGCCCACACGCACGGCAGGAGCAATATGCACGGCCACTTTTTTCTTCGGGTCGTTAATGGCTTTGAAAACTTCTTCGATTTCCGAAGAATTGGGCATCAACGCACCGGTCGGGCATACGCGGGCGCATTGTCCGCAGGATACACATTCATGGCTTTGGCCGAGTTCTTTGTTAAAAGCGGTGGCAATTTTGGAGCGGAAACCGCGGAAGGCAAAATCAATCGCGCCGATGCCTTGCACTTCGTTACAAATACGCACGCAGTTACCGCACAAAATACATTTGCTGTGGTCGCGCACCAAGGCCGGGGAGGTTTCGTCTTTATGGCTATCCAATTTTTTGGACTTAAAGCGAATTTCCGTTACATCCATATCTTTGGCCAACTTCTGCAATTTGCAGTTGTTAGATTTACTGCAGAGGGTGCAGTCGTGATTGCCGGAGGAGAGCAAAAGTTCCAGGTTGATGCGGCGTAATTTGCGGATTTCGTCGCTGTTTACGCGCACTTTCATACCGGGTTTAGGGGCAACTGTACAGGAAGCCACAATCCCCATACCTTCCACTTCCACCAAGCACAAACGGCAAGCCCCATAGGCTGCCAGTTCGGGGTGATAGCAGAAAGTTACGATGTTAAAATTAGCCTTACGCACTAATTCTAACAGATTTTTTTCGCCTTCGATGGCAACTCTTTTTCCTTCAATAGTTACAAAATTTTCGTTTTCCATAATATGCTCCCGTGGTTATGCGCCCGTTACAACCGCGCCGAATTTACAAGTGGATTTACAGCCGCCGCATTTGATACATTTTTTGGCATCAATCACATGCGGCTTGCCGACTTCACCCGTAATGGCTTGCACCGGGCAAGCGCGTTTACACATACCACAGCCTTTACATTTTTCCGGCACGATTTCGAACCGGGCCAGGGCTTTACATACACCCGCCGGGCAGCGTTTTTCCACTACGTGAGCGAGGTATTCTTCTCTAAAATGTTTCAAGGTAGAAAGCACCGGGTTGGGGGCCGTTTTACCTAACGCACACAAGGACGCTTTTTGAACGGCTTTGGCCAAATCTTCCAAGTTTTCAAGCGTTTTTAAGGTAGCGCGGCCTTCTACAATGTCGTTTAACATGGTAAGCATTTGTTCGGTACCTTCGCGGCAGGGAACACATTTCCCGCAAGACTCGCGTTGGGTAAATTCCAAGAAGAAGCGGGCCACGTTTACCATACAGGTTTTCTCGTTCATAACCACGAGCCCACCGGAGCCCACCATGGCACCCGCGGAGCGCAAGGAATCGAAATCGAGCGGTAAGTCCAAATGTTCTTTGGTCAAGCAACCGCCGGAAGGCCCGCCGATTTGGGCCGCTTTGAAGGAGTCTTTATTAACAGTGCCGTCATCGTTGGTGGTTCCGCCGGCTACTTCGTCAATCACTTGGCGAAGAGTCGTACCCATGGGCACTTCCACGAGGCCGGTGTTGGCAATGTGCCCCGTAACGGCGAAGGTTTTGGTGCCGGGGCTGCCCAAGGTACCGATTTTGCGGAATTCTTCGGCCCCCATTTCCAAAATTTTGGCTACGGTAGCCAAAGTTTCCACGTTGTTGATGACGGTGGGTTTACCAAAAAGACCGTTTTGGCTGGGGAAAGGCGGTTTGATTTTCGGCATACCGCGTTTTCCTTCCACGGAAGCGATAAGGGCGGTTTCTTCACCGCACACGAAGGCTCCCGCGCCTTCCATTACATTGATTTTGAAATCTTTGCCGGAACCGAAGATATTTTTGCCCAAAAGGCCCAATTCTTCGGCTTGTTTAATAGCGGTGCGCACGCGTTCAATGGCAAGCGGATATTCCATGCGCACATAGATATACCCTTCGTCCGCACCGATGGCACGCGCCGCAATCATCATACCTTCCAACACCGCGTTGGGGTTCCCTTCCATGACGCTGCGATCCATAAAAGCACCCGGGTCACCTTCGTCGGCGTTACAAATTACATATTTTTTCGGGCCGGGTTCAATGCGGGTTAAATCCCATTTTTTACCGGTAGGGAAACCGCCGCCGCCACGACCGCGCAAGCCGGACGCTATCATTTCTTTGCAGACTTCTTCGTCCGTCATTTCGGTATAAGCACGTTTAGCCTGGGCATAACCGCCGTGAGCAATATATTCGTTGATATCTTCGGGGTTGATGCGGCCGCAATCGCCCAACAAAATGCGTTTTTGTTTGGAGTAGAAAGGAATTTCGGCTACCGTTTCCGCTTTTTGGTCGTTAGCGGGATTGTGATAGAGCAAGCGGTCAATTACTTCGCCTTTCAAAAGTGTTTTTTCTACGATTTCAGCCACATCTTCGGGTTTTACTTTGGTATAGAAAATATCACCCACGCTCACCAATGGCCCTTGCGCGCAGAAACCGCGGCAACCGCTTAAACTTAAATAATTTTCGTGGCAATCTTTTGTGATTTGCAAGCAAAAGCCGATTTTGCGTTTTTCCATTTCTTGTTGGAAAGCTTCATATACTTTCATGGAACCGCCGGCAATACAACCCGTACCGCCGCAAATAACCACACGACCCGTAATTTTTTTATACGCCTCGTTATAATCTTTGGCGATTTGTTCGATATTTTTACTTGCCATTGTTAGCCTCCGAAGCGATAACCGCATCAATTAGTTCCACTGCTTTTGCCGGGGTAATTTGCCCATGCACCACATCATCAAGAACGAGTACCGGCGCCAAGCCGCACGCACCCAAACAAGATACGCATTCCAACGTAAACATCATATCTTCGGTCGTGTCTTGGCCGTCTTTCAATTTTAATTTATCTTTTACGGTATTGATGACAAAAGAAGAACCTTTTACGTGGCAGGCAGTTCCGTTACATACTTTAATAATATGTTTCCCTTTCGGGGTAATGGCGAAGTGCGCAAAGAAAGTGGCTACTCCAAAAACCTTAGCGGGAGAAATTTCCAATTCGTTGGCAATAAAGCGCATAATATCCTCGGGTAAAAAGCGATAAGCATCTTGCACTTTTTGGAGGATGGGGATTAGTTTGGAACTATCGTAGTCGTGGTCTTTTAAGATCTGCACGGCAGGTTTGAATCTGTCTGTCATAAGTTCTCCTATATATGTGGTAAAACGCACAGCATAACAAACTGCGTACGGCAAAACAACAACACAAAACTTTATTTGATTATGAAACAAAAAACGGGAACCGTTTCTTCCATTTTATCTTCTTCTAAAAACGGTGTCAAGGCAGGGAAAAAACTAACGCATCCAACCGTTTGTGTGGCGATAATAAAAATAGTTACGCAAACCTTGGTTCAGGCGGTCATACCAATGAGGGTTCAACTCAAAAATTTCGGGGATAGCAAACATACCGTCAAAACCTCGCTTATACAACGCCTGCGCCATGTATGTTAATTCGGGATAGGCCGAGGCCGCTATAATAACGCCTTTGTATCCCCGAGCACGCAAGGTCTGCACCACATGATATCCGCCTCCTCCGGGAACATGCAAGTCGGACAAGATAACATCAAAGGTTTCTCTCCCCACGCGCATATCGTCAAGCAAGTTGGCGGCATGGGCATATGTTTTTACATAATGTCCCTTAAATAATAGTTTTTCTTGGTAAGATTCTTCTATCGCCCATAAAAAACTTTGGCGGTCGTTTAATACCGCAATTTTGAGCCCTTTGGGAACCAGTTGGGTCGGGTTTTCTTTTTTGAAAAAATTACGCCAAAGCTCAAAACGGTTAGCGGTGGGGTCATGCAAATAAAATTCCTCCACTTTCAAAACGCGGTCTGTGCGGGAATCGGTAGGGAACAAATCTAAAAAGGCCCCTTCCATTTCCGGAGCCACTACGGACAGGGCATATCGTAAATATTTTTTTATCCGCATAAATACCGGATCTGTTTCTTCAACAGACAGAGACAAAATATTTAATTCGCGGCTCAGTGCGGAAATTTTCTCCAACCAATACTGTTTTTCCTGTACGGAAAGTTCTCTTCGTTCCGAAGGGCGAGATTGATAATACAAAAGGCCGTCTATCTCCGCCTTAAAAGCGCGGGTCTTTTCGGCCAAGTCGGCATATTTGGTAAAAATAATTTCTTTTTGTTTGGCAGTGGGAGCAACGATACCCAACTTCATATTTTCCAAGCGGGGTACCGGAAGAGCGGCAAACACATTATGTTCCAATTCATGGCGTTCCAAGGCAACAAAGCCGCCGCTTAAAGCAGGGTTTTTGCCGGAAAGCAAAATTTTCCCTTGCACCACACGCAACTGCTGTGCGCTGGCTTGCTTGAGGGCTTGTTCCAATACCCCTTGGCCGGCCAAGGCTTTGGCCGCATGTTTTGCGGGAAGACTTTGGGCCAAACAAGGAAGGGCAAAGCAAATTAAAGAAATATACAAAACGGAACGCATTTTTGCTCCAATATTTTAAGTTCTTATTTTAGGATACAAAAGCAAGAAAACGGGAACAAGGGCCAAAAGACCTATAAAATTTTAGGAAGGGCCTAGAGGAAGATTAAAAGAAGAATAAAATAACCACCCATGAGCACAAGCCCCGTCGGCACGGCAACAGCCGCCCACTCACGGCTTTTGATTCCCAATTTTTCGGCGGCCACAATGTTGGGCAGGTTCCCTTGTACCAACATACTTCCAAATGCGGCAAGGCCGATAACCATATAAATCAAATCGCTCGTGGAAATGGTGGGAACAATTTCAATAGCGGCCAAGGTGGCATTATCAATGATAACGGAAACGGCATTGGCCAAAAAAAGTACTTTCCCGCCCAAATGGGTAATGGTGCTCTGTGCCAAAGGACGCAACCCTGCGCTAATCAAATTAAGCGCGGCCACGAACATATAAATGTGCCAGGTGCGGCGCAAAACGGAAGCGTAAGTTTCTTTATCTTCGCGAATATGCATACGCAAGGTAGTCCCTGCGTTGCGGGCATAATAACCGGCGGCTACGGACAGGAGCAAAATGGCCGGGGAAATCCACCAAAAGAAATGGCGAAGCAGGAAAAAGAAATCAGCATTGTGCGGCGGGCCGGAAAGAGCTTTGCTGATAGTTAAACCCATGGGTTCCGCCAACGGAGTCAGCACAGCACCCAAACCGATGGCATAACAGGCAAAAACGGTAATACGAATCGTGGCGTTTCGCTCTAAGTTTACTACTTTCAACACTTCGGCCAGCACCAAGGCAGAAACCGTTACGCTGACAAGAGAAGAACTCATGCCCAACAGGAAAATAAGCGCCGCAAAACTGTACCGCGGTTCCAAACGCCTAAAGAAAGCGAACAAGACTCTAAAAATATAACGGGAATAATTATTGAAGATAACGCTGACAACCAATACAATAAAAGCCACATTTACGGGGAATTGGAGCGTTTCATAAATCAAATCTACACTCCACCCGCCGCTAACGGTTACAGCCGCCGCGCCGATACCCAATAAAAAAAGTTCCAGGTGGCTTTCCACCCAACGCGAAACAAGCGGCCAAACAAGTAAGTTTAGGGCCACTATTCCTAATAAAATATTCACCCACAACGGGGTTTGGGTAGCTAGGGTCGTTTCCACTGCCTATATTGTAGCAAAATAGAATTTCTAAAATAAATTTTATTTATTCAAAATCACTTTCTGTTTAGGGGTGGAAATATAGTAAAATAAAAATATCAAGTTGTTATATTAAAGGAGAGTAAAGCATGAAAAAAATTATCGTATTTGCTTTTGCGTTGGCTTTTGCCGCGTTGCCCGCTGCCGCCGCCAATGATTCCTGCGGTTGCACCGCCGGAGATGTTACCTGCATCAACAACTGCACTTTGTCCAAAGTCAGCGCGTTGAGAAAAAACATTCAAGAATACAAAGAAGCCGCCGTGGCCAAAGTGAAAGCCGCCAAAGCCGAAGCCGAAGCCAAAAAAGCCGAAACGGACGCTACCAAAGAAGCCAAAGAAAAAGTAGCCGCCGCTAAAGCCGAAGCCAAAGCCAAAAAAGAAGAAGCTAAAGCCAAAGCAAAACAAGCTAAAGAAGACGCTAAAAAAGCCAAAGAAGAAGCCAAAGCGAAAGCCAAAGCCGCTAAAGAAGCTGCCAAAGCCAAAGCCGAAGAACAAAAAGCCGCTTTGAAACAAGCCAAAGCCGATGCCAAGGCCAAAGAAAAAGCCGCCAAAGAAGCCGCCGAAGCCAAAAAAGCCGAAGCCAAAAAGGCCGCTAAAGATGCCGAAGCCGCTTTGAAAGCCGAAAAAGAAGCCTGGAAAAACTTAGCCAAATAAGTTTTGCATAATAAAAACCCCCGCTTTTGGCGGGGGTTTTTATTTTCATTTGGGAACTTGATAAATTGTCGCTCCGGTCCCCTGGGGGGAGGGATTCACCCCACCGATACTTTTGCATAAGTATTCAGCCAAAACTTTTTTATTTGAATTGGTAACAATACACTGGTTAGAATTCACCCAAAACAGGGTCTGAAAAACAATAGGCAATTTTGCTGATTGAGCATGGAGCCGCGCTCCACCCTCCGGGCCTTCCAATCTGTAACGTAAATCTCCTACATAGAAAAAATTATCGGCCCCTTTGGTCGCACCGGCCGGAAGGCTGATATCTAAATCCTCAAAATTGTAACTATAGTCCCCATTTGCCATAAAATAAAGTCTTTCGGCATTTTCCACTGCGCGGGATACCACCAAAATTTCCGACAATCGGGCGCGGGCCACAGCCCGCTCATATTGCGGAAGTGCCACCGCAGATAAGATACCGATGATTAACACTACGACTAAAAGTTCTATCAAAGCAAAACCCTTTTTCATACAAAACCTCTTATAAACTGGTTTTCGGCAAGCAAACAACATTTTAATTCTTCCTGCCTGCTGATTAGGTACATTGTAAGAAAAAAAAACGGGTCAAGCCTTGGGCGAGAAACCCTCTTTTTTTACGGCTCCAAAAAAACAAAAAATCAGTCGCCCCAAGGCGCGTTTTATAAATTGGGTAATGGTGGGTTTAACGGCACAAAAAAAGGGGCGGAAAATTCCGCCCCTTTTTTCTTATAAAATTTTCTAAATAATGATCTGCTGAATCGCCATCACAATTAAAATCAGCCCGGCCACTAACTCCACCCGTTTGCTGACAATAGTTTTGGAAGTCTTTTTGCCCAAATGAAAACCCAACATAGTCAACGCAAAGGTAATCAGCATCAGGAAGATTATTTGCGGAAAGCAAGATTTGTCCATCGTTTCCACGGCATATCCTACCAGGAAAGCATTGAGCCCAAAGATTGAAGAAACTTTTACCATTTTGCGGTTATCATCGGCGTCCAAATCGCTGAAACTCGGCGATTTTTCAATAGATTCCATCATAAATTTAATTCCCAACAAAAGAAGGAACGCAAACGCTACCCAGTTGTGGGCGAAGTGTACCCAATCGCGAAAGAAAATAATACTGACTAAATAGCCCAGCGCAAAAAATAACCCGTTAAAACCGGAAAAGAAAAGCGCCATTTTAATGGAAAATACGTTCTTTTTTTCCAGGGTCATTTTCATAGAGGACATATTGGCACTTACCATATTGTCCACACAGATACACAAGAAAATAATTATTACCGCAATCATGCCCATAAACGGACCTCGCTTTATAAGATACCTGAATTCTAGCAAATGCCAAAGCCTTCAAGCAACAACTTAACACCAATTCCAATCAGTATCACGCCACCGAAGGTTTCCACTACTTTACCAAATTTTCGCCCCAACCAGGCTCCTAAATAGAAACCCGTCCAACTGGTAACAAAAACACTGGCTACCAAAGCCCCAATCGTCAGCCAAAAGGAAAAAGCACTAAACGCAAGCCCCATACCGACGAGGAGTGCGTCCACGCTTGTGGCAAAAGCAAGCACACACAAAGTTTTGAAAGAGTGCAACACACATTTTTCTTCTTCCTCTTTGGAAAAGGCTTCTTTTATCATTTTACAGCCGATAAACAATAAAATACCGAAAGCCAACCAGTGATCCAGCGTGCGGAGATATTTTCCCGCCTCCGTACCTAATAACCAGCCGAGCGAAAACATAACAAAGTGTGCAAAAGAAAACAAACAACTCACTTTTACGACATAAGAAGTGGGAATTTTTTTTCGGTAGCAACAGCCGGTAGCAATCGTGACGGCAAAATTATCCATGGAAAGCCCCAACGCTACCAACAGGGAAGATAGTATATTCATATAAATTATGATAACATTTTTATAGAGAGGAATTCATTTATGGAATCTTTAAGAGAGTTATACAAAATAGGTAACGGCCCTTCCAGCAGCCACACCATGGGGCCGCGCAAAGCCGCCGACGAATTTAATAAACAATTTCCGCAAGCCGCGTCGTTCAAGGTAACCCTTTACGGTTCTTTGGCCGCCACCGGCAAAGGCCACTTGACCGATTTTACTATCAAAGAAGCCTTCTACCCCAAACCTATTGAAATTTTGTGGAACCACTCCACCCTCATGCCCAAGCACCCCAACGCCTTGCGCCTGCAGGCCTTGGATAAAGCCGGGCATATTATCGGCGAGCAAGTGGTTTACAGTGTAGGCGGCGGTGCTATCCGCACGGACGAAACAATCGGGCAAAACATCAGCCCCGTTTATCCGCACCACTCCATGAACGAAATTTTGGAATACACCTCTCAAAAGAAAATGTTGTTGTGGGAATATGTTGAAGAATTTGAAGGCCCCGAAATTTGGGACTATCTAACCACCGTTTGGAATACCATGCAAGAAACCATGAAACGCGGGTTACAAAAACGAGGGGTATTGCCGGGATCGCTCAACTTGGAACGAAAGGCCCAACGCTATCTATACAAAGCCGAAAACTCCCCCCGCTATTTAAGACGCATGAACAACTTGTTTTCCTATGCGCTTGCCTGCGCCGAAGAAAATGCCAGCGGCGGCGTAGTGGTCACCGCGCCCACCTGCGGTTCTTGCGGAGTTGTACCTGCCGTGTGTCGCTTGATTAAAGAAATTTGCGAATTTGAAGACATCACCATTATCCATGCTTTGGCCACTGCCAGTTTGTTCGGGAATATGGCTAAAAGAAATGCTTCTATTTCCGGTGCAGAAGTAGGTTGCCAAGGCGAAATCGGCGTAGCCTGCGCCATGGCGGCCGCCGCCACCTGCCAACTGGAGGGAGGCGATAACCGCCGTATCGCCTATGCCGCGGAAATGGGTTTGGAACATCACTTGGGCTTAACTTGCGATCCGGTGGACGGGCTGGTGCAAATTCCGTGCATCGAACGCAATGCCTTGGCCGCCTCGCGCGCGTTAGACTGTGCCACTTATGCCTTAATGTCCGACGGAGAACACCGTATCTCTTACGATGATGTGCTCGCTACTATGATGCAAACGGGGTTGGATATGAACAACGACTACCGCGAAACTTCCCGCGGAGGTTTGGCCCGTTTTTTCAAAGAGAAATTGCTGCGACTTAAAAAGGGAGATAAAAAATGAACACATTGGAAGCCATTTACAAACGCAGAAGTATCCGCAAATTCAAAAATCAATCTATCGCCGAGCAAGATTTGAACACGCTTCTCAAGGCCGCCATGATGGCCCCTACCGCGCGCAACTGCCAAGAGTGGGAATTTATTCTTATTAAGAAACGCGAAACCTTGGAAAAAATCATGCAGGCACACCCGCACGCTCAAATGCTTTCTACGGCAGATTGTGCGTTAATCGTTTGTGCAGACACCAAACGCGAATATATGCCCGGTTATTGGACGGGTGATTGCGGCGCGGCCACGCAGAATATTTTGCTTGCCGCCACTGAACTAGGAATCGGCAGCGTGTGGTTGGGCGTTTACCCAAATGAAGAACGCATGAACGCGATTTCAAAAGTGGTAAATTTGCCCGAACATGTACTTCCGCTCAATGTAATTGCCCTGGGATACCCGGACGAAGAAAAAGACGAAGTAAACCGTTTTGACCCGAAAAAAGTTCACTTGGAAACTTGGTAAAAACGACGAAAAACTTCCTTTTTTGCGCAGATGCCTTTGCGTGAACGAACAGAAATTGATATAATATAGTATCGATTTACGGTGGATGTAGCTCAGTTGGTTAGAGCGCCGGTCTGTGGAACCGGAGGTCGGGGGTTCGAGTCCCCTCATCCACCCCATACTACACTATTAGGCCCTTCCAGTAATAACTGGAAGGGTTTTTTGTAATTTTGTTAAAATTATGAGGGGAGGTTTCAATATGACTTTTCAAGCCCAAAAAGTAAAACAAGATTTGATTCATTGGTTACAAGATATCTTCGCCAACAACGGCCCCACTTGCAAAGCGGTATTGGGGATTTCCGGGGGGAAGGACAGCACTATCGCCGCCGCTTTATGTGTGGAAGCACTAGGCAAAGAACGGGTGTTCGGGGTGTTAATGCCCAACGGCGTACAGCGCGACATCGAAGATGCACGCGCAGTTGTGAACCACTTGGATATCCCCCACTGTGAAATCAACATACAAAGTCCTTATCAGGATATTTTGCAAAACATATCCTCTCATACCTTGGTTTCGGAGCAAGCCAAAATCAACCTGTCCCCCCGCCTACGCATGGCCACGCTGTATGCGGTATCGCAATCTGTCAATGGACGAGTCATCAACACATCAAACCTCTCCGAAATATGGGTGGGTTATTCCACCCGATATGGAGACAGCGCAGGGGATTTCGCCCCTTTATCTCAATTAACCGTAACTGAATTAAAACAATTGGGGCATCTGTTAGATCTGCCGGCTTTTTTGGTAGACAAAACCCCGGAAGACGGTTTAAGCGGAAAAACCGACGAAGAAAAAATGGGTTTCTCCTACCAAGTACTGGATCAATATATCCGCACGGGCCGTTGCGATGACCCCCTACTGAAACAACTTATTGATAAACGCCACAACGACAATGCGTTCAAAAGAAAGCCCATGCCCTTTTTCCCTTATGACCCCAAGGCTTAAGTAGGGGATATTTTGACAAGATATCCCTTTTCTGCCACATCAGGATTCGCCGTTTTTTACTTTGAAAAGGGGTAAGCAGGTTCATCTTGATTTTTTATCTTCCTCTGCTAAACTATAAATATGAGAAAGAGTATCGGCCCTTTCATTTTTTTCTATTTATTACCCGCTTTTTTGTGCGGAATCCTTTTTTTCGCACCCGCGGATGTTTGTGCCTCTAGCTGGGGTTTATTAAGAGATTTAGAAAAGAAAGAAACCCAAACAAATACCCCCATTTATAAGTTCTATGCAATGAACTTCTACCTTACAAATCGCCCTATAACTTATGCTTTTTCAATAGATTATGGGGAAAAAACTCCGCCCGATACCCTCACAAAAGAATTACACCGTGCCACCCTTATGAAAAAAGTTGAAAAAAACTTTCAGCAGTGGCTCACCGAAACGGAAAAAATGATCCGCACAACACACAGAGAAGCAGATTTCGCCGATGTGTTGAAAATACTTGCTACCCACAAATTGAAATTAAAACCGGTAAAACAAGGCAAGCCGGACATTACTTTCCTCTTTTCCATATATCCGGGAGGCGGACTTTATAATAAGGATACCGATTATGGAATACGTATTCCCAATCCCTTTTATTCTGAAGAGCCGGAATATCAAAAAACGGATTATCTTCTTACGCATGAATTTGGGCATTTTTGGGGTCTGTCGGACCGATATTTTGAAGGGGCAAACAATTCTTCCGTAGAATATTCCACCTCGGGGGATATCAATTCCAAGGCCATCATGTCCGACGGGAAAGATTTCACTTGTGATGACATAGACGGGTTCATCAATGTGATGGATTGGCACATCGCTCAAATAAAAGGACAATTCCCCAAAAGAGCGCAACAAGGTTGGAAAGGTTTTTGCGAAAACAGATATTACAAAAACGCCCGCGAAATTAACCGCAAGGAACACTTCCTTGGACTCAAAACCATTTCGTTTAACAGCGATGGTTCCGTTAAGGAATCAAAAGAGGCCTCTTTGCCGAATTTTCTTTTTGGGGATTCAAAACTATTGTCCGTAGATTTGGAAGGAGTGCAACGCGTGCCGCTTGCCAAATCCGGCTATGTTGAGGTGGATTTCACGCAATTGCGCAATAATTACCGTGTAAAAATAAAAGGCGGAACGGCGGATTTTGTTGCATTGGAAAGCACCGCCCAATATGACGGAAACGCTTGGGCAGTGGACACTTCTCACTTCACTTGGGGAAGCGCCTATCAAGAAATTCTTCAAATAGAAAACAATCGTTGCGTGTACCGCAAATTAAACGGGGTATTTCAAAATTCCCAAATTATTTTTTCGGATTCTTATACACAGGTAAAGGCCGAAGGCGATTTTACGCTCAGAAAAGCCCCGAACGATCCTTTCCACCTCACATGGTCAGAAAATAAAAAGACAAATGAGCACGAAATCGGCGTTCGCAACAGCCGGGTTGACTATCGTTTTACCAATACGCAGGATATTCTTAATCATGAAGGTCTATCCCGATACCAACCGCTTTCTATCCATCAACGGGTATCTTCCCTGCAAACAGAAATTTCCCGCGCCGAGCAAACCTGCCGTTTCTTTGAAAGGTTACAATATTCCCTGCTGTAGTAAATCAAGCGAGGGCTCAATGCTCCCTCCCTACATAAGAGAAATCAGTTTAAGTTTGTTACGGAAAGTTTGTTGATGTACCTAACTGTGATTAGTGAAGATTTGTTTGCCCCCGGATATTTCGGGGGAGATTGATAAATGCAGAAAAACCTTAAAGGCCGTGACCGCTTTTCCTAAGACCTCAGCCCTCTTAATAACTCTTTTCGTTGGGTAGCAAGGTGTGTGCCAAAAAACTCCCCTACTGTTTTTTGCCAATTTTGCGCCCGTTGCCAAGCTTCTTGCGGCTCCGAGGCCCACCCTCCTTCGGGAAAAACTAATTTCAAATTATATTTTTTGGCAAGGGCCAGGCGGTTCTTCTCTGCCAAAACTTGCCACGCCGAACACTCCTCTTGCCGGTGGGCACAAAGGGCTTTATTATCCTCATCATAATCGCCGGTTAAGACGTAGGAATTTTCTATTCCGTCATGGGAATAAATAAAAATATGGCTGGCCCCGTTACAACGGCCATACATACACCTTTCCGTTCCGGTTTTTGCACCTATGGAAAACGGATATTCATATACCCAGCGGGTACCGTTTCCAACATCGGCAGACATTAAAACAACTTGGCTGTCCTTGTCTAAAATATAGAACAAGTAAGGGGCGCCATCTCTAACATGAACAAATAAGTCCATTCCGCTACTACCCTTTAATAAAGGTTTATAAAAAATCTTCTCGTTTAAGTTGTCTTGTTTTAATAAATGGGGATAAAGTTGCCTATCTTGTCCGGATATTTCGCGGAAATTTTCCTGAGGGATTAAATGCGCGACACACCGCTTATCCCCAATAACTTTAAATATATTTTGGGGGTTATTCAGGCGCACTTCCAATTGAGGTTTAACAGGGTTTCCTTTACAGTTGGCATATATCACACGCGCACCGCCCCTGTGTTGGTAGTAATCTTCCTGCTCGGCCATATAGCCGCCTTCGAAGGAACGGTTTTCCGTGCAAAAAGAGGGCATGTTAATATCCTCCTGCTGAGGGTCTGTTCCCCGGGTACGAAGCAACGCCACCATCAAACCGTCGGCATCATCGCAAGTCAATTCCGTACTTACATTCATAATAGAATCCTGCAAGCCGGATCCCACGGTTTTTTTCTTCAAAAACCGAAGCGAGTACATATCATCAAGGGCAAATGCATGACCGATTTCATGTATGATGGTTCTTCGTTGGCCATACGGGGGGCGGAGTTCTTCGGGATAGGCGGCCCATATGGTTTTAGATTTTAGTTTATAACAACCGCCGGCCCCGCCGCCACACTCTTTGCTAATTGTATCGGGCACGGTATAGTAAATTTTAATATCGGCCTCGGAAGGGGTATCTGTATATTGATAATTGGCAGGATTTGCCCCAAAACGAATCGCGCTCATAAAGGGGCGCAAATACTCTGCTTGTGCGGGGTTTTTTTCTAAAAGAGAAAGGACATTTTCAAACCACGCGGTAAAAGCCGTTTGGGTGTATAACACCAAATCAGATGAGATATGGCCCGCCCGATAGGCGTTATTTCCACGGTTGTGCCGTGCATCTGCTATGTAAACTTTTACGGGTTGTAATTGAATCAGTTTTCCCAACAAAGGGCCCTCATACTTCTCCAACATAACAAATGGAGCAGTAAAAGCGAAATTACTAAACAGAAAAAAGAAAAGAAATAAACTGATTTTTTTTACACTAATCATACGCTATCCTTCTTTTCTAATGCAAAACAGACGGTTAAGGGTTCAATCGTTTTAACACCGCTTCAAATTCTTCCGCAGGCAGCGGGCGGGCAAAGAAATAGCCTTGTGCCAAATCGCACCCGGTTTTGCGTAAAAAGTCGGCCTGTTGCTGGGTTTCCACCCCTTCCGCAATCACCTTTACTCCCAATGATTTAATCATAGAAACGGTGCCCTCAATCACTTTTTGCGCATGAAGATTTTGGGAAAACCCATTTAAAAATTCTTTATCCAGTTTAATACTGTCAAACTGCAAATTTTTAAGCACATTAAGTGAAGAATAACCCGAACCGAAATCGTCCATCGCCACGGAAAAACCTTCCCGGTGAAGTTCGCGAATTACACTTTGGGCGCGATCCAAGTTATTAAAAATCACGCTTTCGGTCAGTTCCACCTCAATCAGTTCGCTGGGCACACCGTGCTTGCTTACCAAACGGCGCATTTGGGAAATATAGCGGGAATCGTTTAAGTGAAGGCGCGAAAAGTTAACCGCCACCGGCACTTGAGGCAACCCCTGTTCCTTCCAAGAAGCCAGCATTTTTACAGCCTGTTCCAAAATAAACATATCCAAGCGCAAGATAAAACCGTTCTTTTCAAAAACAGGGATGAAATCGTCCGGACGCACAATTCCTTCTTCGGGGCGTTTCCAACGCACCAAGGCTTCGGCACCCATCATTTTTCCGGTAGAAAATTCACACTTCGGTTGGAAATAGATAGCAAAATCCCCACGTTGGAGGGCCTGTTCCATATTGCTTTCGATTTGTTGTTCACTCACCAAGCGTTGGCGATCCGAATCTTCATAAAAACGGCACTTATCTACCGATTGTGCTTTGGCAAAATCCAAGGCCAGGTGGGCGCGGTCGAGCATGATATAGAACGGGATTTGCTCTTTGATTTCATATACACCGAACGCCACATCAATCATCAGGCAGGAATCTTCCACCGTACAATCACGGCGGATTTCCGTAGCCAAATTGTTTAGGCGCGTGCGGAACTTGCGGCGGTCTTCGTATTTAAGAAGCAAAATAAAATTATCCGCTACCGAACGGCAAAAACACTCTCCTTCCTGCATATTTTGACGCAAAATACACGCCACGCGTTTTAATACCTGATTACCGCGTTCGTAACCGTGCAAATCGTTGATAACCTTAAATTTATTGATATCAAAAATAAGCAGTGCCGCCTGGCCATCTATAGCAGCTAATTTATCGGAAAAAATTTCGCACATACGGTTAAAATTATCTGCCCCGGTCAACTGATCCACAAAAGCAGTGGTAAATAACTGGCGGTTACTATAGGCGCGCATATGCAAAATGTAAAACAGAAGCGCACAAAAGACTACAAAAATAGACACCACCAACAGGAAGGATAGCCCCATAAGTTGATGTGCTTGGTGTTCCACAAATTCCGTAGGCAACACAGAAAGCATATACCAACCGTTGGCTTCCAGCGGAATAAAGTGTAAAAAGCGGTGCGCCCCGTTTAAGCGGTAACTGACCAAGGAGTGTTCCCCTTTTTGCATAGCCTGGCGCAGTAAATCTACTGAGTAGCCTTTTTCGAATTGGGCATAGGATAGTAAATCAAAGATATTGGCAAATTGCGGTTTTTTGCGGCCCAAAATGGGAGTACCGTCCTGCAAGGTAATATAGGAGTAACCTTCGTTCCCCATAGCCGCTAAGGACAAAAGCGGGCGGTAACGTTCCGTTTCCTGCAGGGCAAACAACACCCCTACCATATTGCCGTGTTGATGCAGCGGCACAGCCTGAATCAGCACGTCGGCACCGTCGGCGGGGTCGGTTTGGCGGATAGATAAATAGCGGTCGGTTCGGCGGGTATTAGCCAGCAATCCCGTGATAAAAGACGGAGCAAACGCACGCGGAGCAGACAAGTACAATTCCCCTTTCTCCGTGGCTACACCCAACATTTTGAAAGAATTATAGTGGGTTTGGCGGCGCAGGAAATCTTGCAAGCGGTCGGGGTTTGCCCAAGGGTAAGTATCCTCTGCCGTTACGGCCAAAGATTCCAAAACCTGACGGTCGGTATCCAGCAAACGGTTAAAATCGGCGGCGGCCTCTTCCCCGGCGGAAGCCACATGCGTGCGCACATCTCTTTCCAGCACTTGGCCCACTTGTTGCCAATAAAGGGCCACCCCGCCGGCAATTATAATTCCCGCCAACAGGAAGAGTACAAAAAAGACTCTAAAGGAAATGCGTTGCACAAGCCCCCCTCGCGCGCGCCCGTACGGTAGCGCCCACTTTATTATATAACATTATGGGAAAAAATAGCATTTTTAAACCCCCTATCATTAAGGATAGGGGGTTTAAAAACTTTATTTTCTATTCACACACAATATTACGATACCTATAGGTGGCTCTCTTTTCACAAGTTAATTTTACCATTTCTTGTTTACATTCGATAAAAGACACCGCAGTAGAAGTCTTATACCATTTTCCGTTCATCATGCTTGCTCCCATTCCGCAATCTACACTTGGTAATGAAGGCATCTGGTGACAAATATATCCCGTTTTACCGGAAGATTCACATTTCGCTTCAGCATCTGACTGACGGAGGCCGGTTTTGTTGCAAGAGGCAGAAGCTCCGCTTATCCCTGTCCTACTCCAATCTATTGTATTGGACCAACCGCTATTTGTGGAACAACTATAATAAACTGTTTTACCGGTTACCCAACTCCCGGTTGTTCTTTTATCTATACAAGTATGATAATTTCCCGTAATAGAATTACAAGAAAATTTTTCCCCTGTTCCATTACAGGTATCACTCGTTTCCGTTGTGCTCGATACAGACTCACTCATAGAAGAAGATTGAAATTCATATTGGGTACACGATACTGTGGAATCAGCAGAGCAACTTCTCTCCTGATGGTAAAGCCACACACTATAGGGCGCATTCGTTACAGTCACCCACTCCCCTGCCGTACAGCCAGCAGGTTCTTCTGCTGTACAAGTATTGGAAACCTCATATTCGCAATCGGAATTAACTGTATAAGAAATTTTTCCTGTTTGACCGGCAGGGCAATCTTCTTCGTAAGGTTGTTTGGTACAGGTCGGTTCTTGAAGTTCTTCCCCCGCACAAGCCGTTCCCTCGTCATAATCTGCCTTGGCAATCAGTTCACTGCATAACGGATAGTCTTTATTTAATTTCAAACACTCCGACTCCGTTCTGTTTTCACAGCAAATGCGGCCGTCCGCATAAGACGGCATTTGTAATTCGTAAGCGTATTTGCCTTTGCTCGCGGCTTTTATGCCTGTCGAAGTTAATGAATAAGAAAAATTTTTACTTTCCGTAGAAGGCAGAATATCCCTTAGTTTGGAAGAGTCCAACAAATAGTCTTTATCTAGCGCACAGCGTTTTTCCTGCTCCGTACGCACCGCCGCCATCAGTTCTTCCGCTTCCGTCGTTTTACGGGTTTCCACAATTTTGTTAAACTTGGGAAGCACCACGGCAGACAATACCCCGATGATAATTACTACTACCAAGAGTTCCGTTAATGTAAATGCTTTTTTCTTTTTATTCGTTCTCATAATTATTTTCCCTCACAAAAAATCGTTAAAAAACACCTACTCAAATAAATTATACTATAATAACTTTATGAAGAAGATTTCCCTTTTAGTTCCGCTTTATAACGAGCAAGAAACGCTCCCCATTTTTTGGCAAAAAACACAACAAGTGCTAGCCACTCTGCAAGGGAGTTGTTTTGAATATGTGTTTATAGACGACGGAAGCCAAGACAACACCCCCCGTCTGCTACAAGAATTGGCAGAAAAAAATTCTTTTGTAAAAGTGATTACGCTTTCGCGCAATTTCGGCAAGGAAGCCGCTTTAACGGCCGGCCTTGAGCAAGCCGCCACGCAAGATGCGGTAATTGTATTGGACGCCGACTTGCAAGACCCGCCGGAACTAATTGCGGCGTTTGTGGAAAAATTTAACGAAGGGTACGACACCGTCTATGCCGCGCGGCAGGATCGCTCCCGAGACTCCTTCTTCAAGCGCGTAACCGCCAAATCTTTCTACAAGGTTTACAATTTTTTAGCCGAACGCCCTATCCCCGAAAACGCGGGAGACTGCCGCTTGATTTCCCGACGGGTTGTGCAAGCGGTACTGCAACTGCCGGAACGGGAACGCTTTTTGAAAGGACTTTTCAGTTGGGTGGGATTTAACACCACCTCCGTGCCTTATTCCCGCCCGGAACGCGCCGCCGGTAAAACCAAATGGAATTACTGGAAACTTTGGAATTTTGCCTTAAGCGGTATTACGGCTTCGGGTTCTTTGCCGCTTAAATTATGGACGTACTTTGGCTTTCTCGTTTCTCTTTTTGCCTTTGCGTACGCCCTTGTGGTAGCCGCTAAAAAAATACTATGGGGCAACCCCGTCAGCGGGTACTCCTCGTTAATGGTAACCATTTTATTTTTCAGCGGAGTACAGTTGATTTCGCTGGGTGTAATCGGCGAGTATTTAAGCCGAATTTTCGTGGAAACAAAAGCCCGCCCGGCTTACATCATAAAAGAAAAAATAAATTGCGATTAAGTTTTTTCATCAAAAAAAGCCGCCCTGATCGGGGCGGCTTTTTGATTGAAACTTTTGTTTAAGCACGGGCTTCGCCGGTAGTGGCTTGAGATTCCTGCGCGCGGAAAAACCCAATCGTTTGTTGAGAATAAGCAAAGAACGGATAAAAGGCATTTTCCGGGTTGCGTGCGTCAGCCTCTTTGATTTCCGTATGAAAGAGTTTTTCTTTTGACACCGCAAACAACCGCACATATTCGGGCCCTGTGGGCGCGGGGAGTTCCGTACCTACAGGCTCGGCCGTCATATTTCCTGTCAGTTTGCTGGCGTGCGCCAACATATGCGCGGCCGCCGTTTGCAAGGCTTCGTGTCCGTGGCCGCCGATTACACCGCCCAACCCGCTTTTGCTGTTGTTTTCGAAATACAAACTGCTATCCCCCAGCGAGTTTGTAGCCAAAAACAAATGCTTTTTATCGGGGCCGTCCAAAAATACCATTTCTATCCCGGCTACGCAAATTTTATCCGGGCCGATTTCAATAATTCCTTTGCGGTTTTCCAAATTTTTTACATCTAACCAAAAATCTCGCATATTCTTATATGCCTGTTTCATAAAGCACCCCCTATAAAGGTTATATTAATATTTTATCTAATCTTTTCTAACCCGTAAAAGGGGTTAGACGGAAAAGTTTATTTGGGGTATAATAAAAGAAAGGTTTTTGGAGGGGTATATGACGAAAAAAGGACGCGTAGTAATTTTGATGATGGATTCCTTCGGTATCGGCGGGGCGGAAGACGCCCAACGCTTTGGAGACGAAGGAGCCAACACGTTAGGACACATCGCCCAAGCCCGCGGGCAATTAAATATCCCTAATTTATCTTATCTGGGCTTATTGCGCGCGGCGGAAGCCTCCTGTGGCACAGCACCCCTGGTGGGAGAACAGGAAATACCGTCCATTATGATTCCTTCCAAATACGGGTATATGAAAGAAGTAAGTCGCGGGAAAGATACTTCGTCGGGCCATTGGGAAATGGCCGGCAGCCCCGTAGAATTTGAGTGGGGTTATTTCAAGCCCGATTATCCTTCCTTTCCGCAAGAACTTATCCAAAAAATCTGTGACGAAGCCGGCATCCCCGGTATTTTGGGAAACAAAGCCGCCAGCGGAACTCAAATTATTGAAGAACTCGGCGAAGAACACATTAAAACGGGCAAACCCATTTGCTACACTTCGGCCGACAGCGTGTTCCAAATTGCGGCGCACGAAAAACATTTTGGACTTGAAAAACTCTATAAACTTTGTGAAATTGCCTTTAAGCATGTGGCACCTTACAATATTGCCCGCGTGATTGCCCGTCCGTTTGAGGGAGAAACCGCCCAAGACTTTAAGCGCACCAAAAACCGCCACGACTATTCCGTAAAACCGCCCACTCAAACGGTGCTTGATGAAGTGAAAGAAGCAGGCGGAGAAGTAATTTCCGTCGGTAAAATTTCGGACATTTTTGCCAAACAAGGCATTACTAAAGCGGTAAAAGCCTCCGGCCTGGAAGAACTGTGGGACGCCACCTTGCAAGAAGCCAAAAACGCGCCCGATTTTAGCATTGTGTTTACCAACTTTGTTGATTTCGACATGACTTGGGGCCACCGCCGCGACATTGAAGGCTACGCCAAAGGCTTGGAATATTTTGACACTCGCTTGCCCGATTTAATTGCGCAGATGAAGGAAGGCGATTTGGCCTTTATCACCGCAGACCACGGTTGCGACCCTGCCTATAAAGGCACCGACCACACACGCGAAAATGTGCCGGTGTTAATGTTCGGCCCCGGGGTTCGGCCGGAGTTCATCGGCGGACGCAAAACCTATGCCGATTTAGGCCAAACCATTGCCGATTATTTCAAATTACCACCGCTCAAATGCGGCACGAGTTTTTTGGATAAGTAAAGAAAAACCCCCGCTTCTGGCGGGGGTTTTTATTACAACTCACCGGCTATGTATTCAAATCCTTCTCTCTCTAAATCTTTACAAATTTTTTTACCAATTTCTGTATTACAGTCATAGCACAAATTTGTCCATTTATCATCATTTTTTTCTTTGAATATATAGAAAGCATAATCATCTCCTGGCTCTCTATGTATTTCAATATAACAGGATCTATTTGAGCAACCAGCACCTTGATATTCAAAATTCTTTGTTACCCAAGACCCCTCATATTCTCCAGGAGTACCTTTTAATTCTACATCTGCGAAATCATTATAATAAATGTTGGAAGAAGGATATCCATTCGCCATAATATACAACTCCATCTGTTTTTTCATGGTACTTACATTGCTTAACACTTCACTAACTCGTGCCTTTTCCACTGCTTTGGTATATTGCGGAAGTGCCACGGCAGACAATATACCAATGATTAACACCACGACCAAAAGTTCTATCAAAGTAAAACCCTTTTTCATACAAAACCTCTTATAAACTGGTTTTCGGCAAGCAAACAAGATTTTATTTCTTCCTGCCTGCCGATTAGGTACATTGTAAGAAAAAAAAAACACGGGTCAAGCCTTGGGCGAGAAACACCTTCTTTTACGGCCCCTAAAAACAAAAAACGGACAAGATATGCTCGTCCGTTTTTTATTAGTTCTAATTTTTTTATTCTTCGGTGGTTTCCGTTTCAGGAGATTCCGTCGGCTCTATGTTCATGGTGGCCAGTAGCATATCCACCAGGCGGATATCACTGGGGTACTGCACCAATTCGCGCGCCTTTAACAAAGACACCCAGCGAATAGATAAAATTTCCGAAGCGTCGTGTTTACCGATGCGGCCCAGTTTCTTCATCAAATACCACTGAACCATTTTTTTCACATAGTTTCCTTGGAAGGTAAATGCGTATTTCACCCGAATCATCGGGCGCACGATAACGGCTTTATAGCCTGTTTCTTCCAGCACTTCGCGCAAAGCAGCTTGGCGGGGCGTTTCCCCGGCTTCAATATGCCCTTTGGGAAATGTCCAAATTTTTTTACCTTTCATATTTTTGACTTGAACGAGAAGCACCTTTCTCCCGTCCAAAATCACGCCGCCGCACGAAAATTCCGAAACTATCATATGCTTTTTTCTAATTGATACGCCGCATTTAAGATTTTTTCTTCCTGCAAAATAGGGCCATAGAATTGCACCCCAATCGGCAGGCCGTCCACATCTTTCCCAAACGGCACGCTGATACCCGCCAAACCGCCGATATTGCCTTGGCAAGTGTATAAGTCCGCCAGGTAAAGGGCTAAGGGGTCTTCGTCGTGTTCGCCCAACTTAAAGGCCGTGGTGGGAGAAGTGGGCGTTAAAAGAACATCAACTTTTTCAAACGCTTTTTTGAAGTCTTCGCGAATCAGTTCGCGCACTTTCATGGCTTTTAAGAAACACTCTTCGTAACGGCCCGAGGTAAGTGCAAAGGTGCCGATAAGCAAGCGTTTTTTAACTTCCAAGCCGAAAGGCGCGCGGGAATTTTGATAATAAGAGGTTAAGTCGGCCGCGTCTTTATCGGCATATCCGTAACGGATACCGTCGTAACGGCCCAAGTTGGAACTGGCCTCCGCGCTGGTAATAATGTAATAGCAGGGGGCCGCATATTTAGCATGGGGAATATCCACTTCCACCAACTGTGCGCCTAATTCTTCCAAGCGTTTGGCGGCTTGTTCCATTTTTTCTTTGATGCAAGGGGTAAGGCCGTCCAAAAATCCTTTGGGAAGGCCCACTTTTACACCTTTCATATCTTGCGTAAAAAGTTGGCTGTAGGCGGGCACTTCCGCTTCTAAAGAAGTAGAATCGTGCACATCTTTGCCGGAAAGGACTTCCAACACATCTGCCACATCTTTCACGGTTGCCGCCAACACGCCCACTTGGTCGGCGCTGGAGGCAAAGGCCATTACCCCGTAGCGGGAGATGCGCCCGTAACCGGGCTTAATGCCCACTACACCGCAGAAACCGGCCGGTTGACGAACCGAGCCGCCCGTATCCGTCCCCAAGGCTACCGGAACCATACCGGCGGCAACCGCCGCCGCGCTTCCGCCCGAAGAACCGCCCGGAACACGGGTCAAATCTACCGGATTTTTAACGGGCCCGTAAGCAGAGGTTTGGTTGGTGCTGCCCATGGCAAATTCGTCCATATTGGTGCGCCCGATAATAACGGCATCGGCCGCCAAGAGTTTTTCCACCACCGTAGAAGTGTAGGAAGCCACATAGTTTTCCAACATTTTGGAACAACAGGTTGCTTTGTGCCCTTTGTAGAGGATATTGTCTTTAATGGCAACGGGAACACCCGCTAACGCGCCTAACTTTTCGCCGCGGGCTTTTTTGGCATCGATTTCTTTGGCTTGGGCCAAAGCATCTTGCTCAAAAACTTCCACAAAAGCATTGACGGAAGGATTCTTTTCGGCGATAACGGCCAAGGCCTCTTGCGTGATAGCCAGCGCAGTTTTCTCACCGGACAAAACGGCTTTTACAATTTGTTCTACAGTCATCATTAAAGCACCTTCTTCACTTTGGCACTATCTGCTTCCTGCGCGCCAAAAGCCTGGCGGAGTTCGGCAGACAAAGTTTCGTTTGTAACCGGAATATCCCGGCGGATATGGGCAAAATTTACATTGGTCAGTTCTACCCCGTCCGTATTCACTTCGGCGAGTTCCGCCACCCATTTGAAAAGTCCTTCCAGTTGGGCTTCATAGACGGAGGTTTCTTGTTCGTTTACTTGCATATTGGCAAGTTTGGCCGTTTGGGCCACATCTTTTTTAGTTATTTCCATAGAAATAGGCTCCCTTTGAAAGTATATTTTATATAATAATGGAGCCCTTTGGCTAGGCTTAAATATAAGCCCTAAAATGCCGGGGGACAAGGGGGTAGTATGACAGAGAAAAATGCGTGCTCCGTTACGGAGCGCACCAAAGATGATTGCCGTTGCGGTACCAACGGAGAAAACTGCGTAAACAGCCACTTTACTTTAGCGGTAGTGGCGGTGATATTATCGTGCTTTAGCGGGTTTTGGACGATTCCGCTGGCCCTGGCGGCGCTTATTTTATCCTTGCGCGCGCAAGACTTGGCACACGATAACCGCACCGAAGAAGCACGCCGTACGGCTTGGTGGGTAGGCCTATTTGGCTGGGTAACCGTGGGGGTAGCGCTTCTGCCGGTTATTGCCGTACTTGTTTTCGGCAGTACGATTATGGCATTTCTAACTGCCATATTGGCAAGCGCCTAAAAACTTAAGTACAAAAAGAAACTCCCCGGGTTTTAGCCCGGGGAGTTTTTGTTATTGAAAAATCCAATATCCGTCTTTTTTAATCGCCCCAACTTGTGAACAGACTTCAGCAGTATCATCTCCCGCTTCACAAAGGAACAATCCTTGTGTCGGCACATTAGTTTGATAGTTGGGGCCTTCTAATTTAACACTATATTTACCGTCTGGCAATCTCTCCGCCACTAAAACAGCCGAAGTACCGGGTGAACATCCCCCGGAATTTCCACAAGCAAATTCATCAATATAGTAGCGAAAGTTTTTTGTGGTAATGTAACGATCTTCTAAGGTCCCGGAGATACTAATATCCAAATCATCTATTTGTAAAGAATCCGGGCCACCTGCTAGCCCACGCAAAATTATGGCATCCATCATAGATTTTAAGTTTACCTTTGCTTCGCTTACCCGACTTTTTTCCACAGCCTTCGTATATTGCGGAAGAGCCACCGCAGACAAGATACCAATGATTAACACTACAACTAAAAGTTCTATCAAAGTAAAACCCTTTTTCATACAAAACCTCTTATAAATAAGTTTTCGGCAAGCAAACAACACTACAATTCCTCCTGCCTGCCGATTAGGCATATTGTAAGAAAAAAAAAAAACGGGTCAAGCTCTTTCTGATTTTCTGGTTAAAAAAGCGGATAAAGATTTTCTTTATCCGCTCAAAAAACAATCAATAAAATAATCCTACTTCAACACCAAAGTATCTTCCATATCCGGCCCGGTGGAAATAAGGGCGATTTGCGGATGCGGGTAAACTTCTTTGCTTAACGCACGCAGACGCGCCAAAAAGGCCTGGGCTTCGGGCGTAAAGTCCGCCTCGTTTTTCACATGGTCGTTCCCGGGGAACATATCCATGTGCGTAATGGCAATTTTGGTACAGTTGTTAATCATAATGGCGCGAGAGGCGGAACGCATTTCAAACTCGCCGATACGGCGCAAACGCTTGGAAACACTGCCGATTTCGTGCCCTTTGGTGTGGTAAATTTCCAGTTCTTTCTCGTCCGTAATTTCTTTTTCGAGCGGCCCGGGGCCCACGCGGGTAATGTAGGGCTTGAACACTACATACACATCGCGCACGCTTTTGGGGCCAAGGCCTGCCTCGCCCAAAAAAGTGCTGGCGGTAGTGTCGCGCGAAGTAACAAACGGATATTCTCCGTGCAAGAGCGAAAGTTTAATCCCTTGTGTGCCTTCCAACAAAATTTGCCCGCCGTTATCCAACGATTTATTTAAGAGTTCGGGTACATCTTGGATATAATCTTTCAGCAAAGGTTCGTCTTTGGCATATTTAATATCACGGCGTTCGATGCGTTCCCGCACGGCCTGACCTAGCCCCGTGCCCACACTGCCGATATGTTTCATAAAGTGGGCGGCATTGCGCTCGGCGGCCGTTTGTTCTTCCGAAATAAGTACAGCATACGGATCAATAATCAAGCGGTCTGCCGTGCCGGTAAACTTTACTTCGTCCAGCAACCACTCCGTTTTGGTGTAAGCACCCGCACCCAAAACAAGTTTTGTTTTCGGATTTAAGAAACCCGACGGAATATTTTTTAAGGTGTAAGATTTGCCGTCTTTTACCACGGTATGCCCGGCATTGGGGCCACCTACGCGCACACAATAATCGTAATCTCCTTTGTAAGAGAGGTACGCGGAAATTTTACCTTTTCCTTCATCTCCGGCTTGACCGCCACAAACAATATCTATCATCTATCCCCCCTCGCTTGCTTTGCGGATAAGCCGATGTAATTTTCCGGCAAGAGCGCACGCAAACGTTTTTTGGTTAATTCGTCCGTCTTTAGTTCTTCTATAAAGGCTTGTAACAAAGAAAGGGTTATTTTTTGCCCGCGGGTAAAATCGCGCAGGGTTTCGTACGGATTGGGATAGCCGACCGCCCGCAACAAGGTCTGCACCGCCTCGGCCAACACTTCGGGGTGATTATTTAATTCCTCCCGGGCGAATGTGCGATTAAAAGAAATTTTAGAAAGCCCTTTAAGCACTGAAAGATATGCCGTCAGCGCGTAGCCGAAGGAGACACTCATATTGCGTAAAACCGTAGAGTCCGACAAGTCCCTCTGCAAACGGGAGACGGGTAATTTGCGCGAAAAGAGTTCCAACAAACTGTTTGCCAACTGTAAATTTCCTTCGGCATTTTCGAAATCAATGGGGTTTACTTTTTGCGGCATGGTGGAAGAGCCGACTTCCCCGCGGACGGTTTTTTGACGAACAAGCCCTTGGGAAATATAGAACCACATATCTTGGCAAAAATCGAGCAAAATAATGTTGATGCGGCGGATATTATCAAAAATTTCGGCGTAAGCGTCGCGGTTATCCACCTGTGTAGAAAGCGGCGTTAAGAAAATTTTTATACGGCGGCCTTTATTCAATCGGGCAACAAATTTTTCGGCTATTTTGGGCCAGTTATGCTTGGGAAAAGCAAAACAATGTGCGTTATAAGCTCCCACCGCACCGCCAAATTTACAGGAAACCTGCTTTGTTTTTAATTCTTTTATTTGGCGGGACAAACGCTCCGCAAAGACCCGCATTTCCCGCCCGAAAGTAGTAGGAACGGCCGGTTGGCCGTGGGTGCGTGCAAGCAAAACGGAAGAGGCTTCTTGGCGGGCCAACTTAGTAAGTTCTTTGCAGACTTTATCCAATTCGCTAAGCAGTACTTTTTCCACTCCGTCCGCCAACAACATGGCATAGGCCGCGCTGTTGATATCTTCGCTGGTTAAAGCAAAGTGGAACCATTCCAAACGATCGGACAGAGAAGTCTTTTTTAATTTCAGTTTCAAAAAGTATTCCAAAGATTTCACATCATGTTTGGTGGGAGGAATAGAAGCATAGCCTTCAAACTCCAACGCATGTAACATTTCCAAGTCTTTTTCGTTTAACACGCAAACATCGTTCAGCAATTTTTCTTCGGCTTTGGTGAGAGATTTGAAACGGGGCAACCCCAGGGTGGAAAGAAGGGAAAACCAAGCACACTCGCCGCGCAATCTGGATACAGCAAAGGCGGCCTCGCTCATGACATTTCTGAGCGTGCCCAATTTTTCGCCGTAACGGCCGTCCAACGGGCATAGTGCCGATTTGTTCATACTCATATTTTACAAAATATAAAGCCTTATGAGAGAGAAAACCCGGGGATTTTGTCCCCGGGTAATTCCCTTGTTTATTTGTTTTGTTTCAAGTCGGCTTGTTGTTTTTTTACCAAATCTTCGTAAGGCCCGAATCCGCCTTCCGTATTCCAACCGCCGCCCAAGGCTTTTGCCAAGTTGACTACAGCGGCCAGTTCGTCGTTGCGGGCAGAGGCCAAATTCATTTCGGCCGATAACAGGTTTTCTTCTACGCTGAGTAAATCTGTTACTCCGATAAGGCCGGCATCTTCTTGCTTTTTGGTTAAATCGTAACTGCGTTGCATGGCAACCGTTTGTGATTGGTAAGAATCAAAAATTTCGCGGTTTAAGCGGTTAGCCGCCAACGCATCATACGCTTCCTTGAAAGCCCCTTGAACGGTTTTTTCGTAAGTGGCTAACATTTCGGCATATTTGGCTTCGGCCTGCTGGTTTTGGGCGCGGATTTTTCCACCTTCAAAAATAGGCGCAAGAACCTGTCCTCCCAAACTCCACGCACCGGCGGCACCGCTAAATAAACTATCCAACGCGGTGCTGGCATAACCCACGGATGCCGTCAACGGAATAGACGGGAAGTAAGAAGCACGGGCCGCACCGATGTTGGCATTGGCCGCAATCAACTGCCCTTCCGCCGCACGCACATCGGGGCGACGGGCCAACAAGTCCGAAGGCAAGTCCGCCGGGATATCGGGAATCAAAGTAACTTCCGCCAATTTTTTACCGCGTGGCAATTTATTTTCAATCATTTCGCGCGGAGATTTCCCCAACAACACGGACAGAGCCGTTTCGGCTTGGGTACGTTTTAAGCGGAGTTGCTGTTCCTGTGCTTGCACGCTGGACATATTAGCCTGCACGCGGCGCAGATCCACTTCTGTACTGTAACCGTTTTTGTAGCGGCTTTCATAAATGCGGACATTTTCTTGGCGTGCCGCCAAAGTGCGCGCGGCAATTTCAATTTGTTCGTCCAACATAAGAAGCGTAAAATAATTGTTGGCTACATCGGCCGTTAAGGTTAAACGGACGGTATCGCGCGAAGCTTCGCTAGCCAATAATTGGGCACGGGCCGCTTCGCTCAAACGGCGGTATTTACCCCACAAATCCAATTCGTACGCCACAGACACATTGGCCGTGCTTTGCGTTTGACCCGAACCGCTTGCCGTTCCGGCGCGGCCGGAATCTGCCGCGGCCGACAAACTGGGCAACTGATCCGCGCGGGCAATCCCCACCGCCGCACGCGCCTGATCCACCCGTGCTACGGCCGCTTGCAAATCTTTGTTGTAGGCAAGGGCGTCTTCTTCCAGTTGGTTAAGAACCGGATCTTCAAAAACTTCCCACCACTTGGCAGTTGTAAAAATACTGAACTTATCGGCCGCCGCGCCGGTAGGCAAATCTAACTCCGGCTGTTTATAGTTGGGGCCGAACATACACCCCGCGAGCAGACAAGCAAGTGTTGCCAAAAGCCCTAATTTTTTGAAACTCATATATTCACCTCTTTGTTTTCTTCGGCAGGGGTGTTTTCCCCTTCCTTTTTATCCTGCTTTTTCTTACCGTCAAAAATACAGAAGAAAAGCGGGATAAACAACGGCGCCACACAAGTAGCCGCCAACATACCGAACACTACCGCCGTACCGATAGAGTGACGGCTGGCCGCCCCGGCACCCGAACTGATAGCCAGCGGCACGCACCCCAAGATGAAGGCCAAAGAGGTCATCACAATCGGGCGGAAGCGCATTTCGGCAGCTTGGATAGCGGCTTTGGCCGTTTCCAAACCTTGTTCTTTAAGAAGAACAGCAAATTCTACAATCAAAATGGCGTTTTTGGCAGCCAAACCCACCAACGCAACAAGTGCGATTTGGAAATAAATATCATTGGATAATCCGCGCGCCCAAGTACCGGCTAAGGCCCCGAAAATAGCAAACGGAACAGCCAAAAGAACAGCAATCGGCAAACTCCATTTTTCGTATTGGGCCGCCAAAATCAAGAACACTACCAGCATACCCAACAAAAGGGCGGTGGCTGACGAACTGCCGGACATTTTTTCCTGATAGGTAGTACCCGTCCAGGAGAGCGTGAAGTTGCTATCCAACACTTCTTTGGCGGTTTCTTCTACCGCACGGATTGCATCACCGGAACTGTAGCCGGAAGCAGGCGTAGCCATAATTTTGGCCGCGGGAAACACATTAAAGCGTTCCACCATATCGGGCCCCAAAGTCGGCGTGAGCGTTACAAGCGAAGAAAGCGGAACCATGGAACCTTTGCTGGAGCGGGTGTAAATTTCGCCCAGTTGTTCCGGACGGGCGCGGAATTCGCCTTCCGCCTGCATCATTACCTTAAAACTGCGGCCCGAATAGGTAAAATCGTTTACATAAGTAGTACCGAAAGTACCTTGCAACGTGGAATAGAGTTCTCCCAGCGTTACACCCATGGACTGGGCTTTGATTTCATCAACTTCCAACTTATACTGCGGAATAGCAGCGGAAAAAGTAGTGCTGACGCTGGAAAGTTCCGGGCGTTTTTTGGCCGCTTCCACAAAAGCCTGCACTTGCGCCTCGAGGGCTTGGCTGTCTCCGGAACCGCGGTTTTGGATATACCCTTCCAAACCGCCCGTGGTACTCATACCCATAATGGGCGGAGGGTTAAACGGCATAACAATAGCGGTGGGAATCTTGGATAAAGAAGCCCCGTAAATTTTGGCTACCACATCCGTAGAACTCATGCCTTTCGCTTTGCGTTCTTTCCAAGGCTTTAAGGCCACGAAAGCAGAAACCGTGTTGTTCTTTTGGGTACTGCTTAACATATCGTACCCGGTGAGGATTAAAGTTTTATCCACTTCGGGCTGAGAGTTAATGATTTCTTCCAGTTGTTTTCCCACTTCTTCACTATTAGAAAGAGAGGCGGACGGATCCAACTGGGCCGATACCATAATGATACCTTGGTCTTCTTCGGGCAACAAACTGCCGGGAACAATTTTGAACAAGCCCAAAGTGCCCGCAAACAAGAGAGCAATAATGATGAGCGCAACCGGCATGCGGCGGATAAAAAACCCGACAAAGCCGACATATTTACCGGTCAGTTTTTCAAACCAACGGTCAAACTGATAGAAGAAGCCTTTGGTCGGGTGTTCCTGCTTTTTAAGAAGAAGCGCACACAAGGCCGGCGTGAGCGTCAAAGCTACGATACCGGAAATAACGACGGATACGGCAATCGTAATAGCGAACTGCTGATACATAATACCCGTCAACCCGCCCATAAATGCCACCGGCACAAATACGGAACAAAGCACCAGCACAATGGCCACTACAGGGCCGGATACTTCGTCCATGGCTTTCATGGTGGCTTCTTTGACGGGGAGGTTATCCTCGTGCATGATACGTTCTACGTTTTCGATTACCACAATGGCATCATCTACCACAATACCAATCGCAAGCACCAACCCAAATAATGTAAGCGTGTTAATGGAAAAACCCAATAACATCATACCGGCAAAAGCACCTACAATGGATACCGGCACCGCCAAGCAGGGAATCAAAGTAGCGCGCCAGTCCTTCAAGAACAGATACACCACCAAGAACACGAGTACAATGGCTTCCAACAACGTATGGATTACTTCTTCAATAGAAGCGGACACGAACAGGGTGGTATCGTAAGCCACTTCGTAATTCATATCCAAATCCGGCGGGAAGTTTTTTGCCAGTTCCTTCATGTGTTCGTTGACGGCTTTGGCGGTAGCCACTGCATTGGCCCCGGGGGACAAAAACACCCCAATCGGCACAGCAGGTTTCCCGTTAAAACTACCGTTAAATTCATAAGTTTGGCTGCCGAGTTCCACCCGCGCCACATCTTTCAAACGCAGGGAAGTTCCGTCGGCATTGGCGCGCAGAATAATATTTTCAAATTCTTCCGGTTTGGTTAAACGGCCCGGAGCCACAATAGCATAAGTGCGGTCTACTTTTACGGGAAGCGGCGGTTGACCGATTTTACCCGCAGCGCGTTGAGCGTTTTGTGCTTGCACGGCGGAGACCAAATCGCTGATGGTTAACCCGCGTTGGGAAAGGACATCGGGCTTTACCCAAATGCGGATAGAATAGTCATTGGCGGACATAACCTGCGCGTCCCCCACCCCTTCAATGCGTTTTAGGTCGTCCACGATGTTAATAAGCGCATAGTTACCGATGGTGGTGGTGTCAGATTGGCCGCTGGGGGAATACAAAGCGATTAACTGTAAAATAGCGGAAGATTTTTTGTTTACTTCCACCCCGTAGCGACGCACATCTTCCGGCAAAGTGGCCGTGGCCCCTTGCACGCGGTTGTTCACGTTAATCATTGCTTGGTCGGGGTCGGTTCCCACTTTGAAGGAAACCATCAGGTTCATATCCCCGTTAGTGGAAGAAGTGGAGTTCATATACAACATATCTTCCACCCCGTTTACCTGCTGTTCAATCGGGGCGGCAACGGTGTTTGCAATTACTTCGGGGCTGGCCCCCGGATAACTGGCCGAAACTTGAACGGTAGGGGGAGTTAAATCCGGGTATTGCTCAATGGGGAGCATGGTGATAGACACAATCCCCGCGAGCAGAATTAAAAGAGAAATAACCGTAGCGAAAATGGGGCGGTTAATAAAAAATTTAGAAAACATTTTCCCCCCTTATTTCGTTGCGGGTGCAGTTTCTTGAGCAGCGGGAACGGCTTCTTGGGCGGCTTCGTTGGGAACAGCCTGCGTATCGGGCGCTTCGGCGTTCTCAATGACTTTTTCCAACTCCGCTACACTGCGTCCATCTTCTTGCGCCGGCTGTACTTCTTCTTTTTCGGCCGAGACGGAAAATTCCTTCATTTGTACTTGCACCTGTTGACCGGGGCGCACTTTGGCAAGACCGCCGCTCACCACGCGTTCGCCGGCTTTTAAGCCGTCGGTTACGATATACATATCATCTTGCAAGTGTGCTTGAATCGGGCGGGCAACCAAGGAATCGTTTTCGTCAATCACATACGAAATCATACCGTTTTGTGTGTTAAGAACGGCAGAAGAAGGAATCAAAATAGCATTTTTGTAAGTAGCACCCACCAAGTGTACGCGTACAAATTGACCGGGCATCAACAAACGGCTGTTTTTAGGATTGGGAAATTCGGCCTTGATAGCCAAGCTGGAGGTTTGGGTGTTTTCGGTGCTGTCGAAAAATACAATTTTGCCTTTTTCGGGATACACGCGCCCGTTGGCTAATACGGCTTCTACATAAATAGGGGCATCTTCCGCACCTACTTTGCGGTAATTTTCAGCCGATAAAGATTTGCGTTGTTCTTCCGTGCCAATTGTGATTTGGCCGGACATAAAACCTGCGGCTAATTGTTCGAATTGGCGACTGGGCATGGAGAAGTTTACATATAAGGGGTTGATTTGTACCATGGTGGTGAGGAGCCCCGTTTCGCCTGCGGCAGAAACCAAACTGCCGACTGATTGGCTTTCCTTCCCGGCGATACCCGAAATGGGAGCCGTTACTTTGGTATAACCCAAATTGATTTCCGCATTGCTTACCCCGGCCTTGGCCACTTTTACATTGGCTTGGGCGGCTTCGTAAGCGGAGAGAGCATTGTCGTAATCTTGTTGGCTGATGGCATTATCCGCACGCAAACTTTTCATACGCGTATAGGTGCGTTTGGTTTGTTTTTCTTGGGCGATGGCTTGGGCCAAAGTTCCTTGGGCTTTTTCCAAAGCAACCTTATATTCTTTGTCATCAATTTGAAAAAGTTGCGTACCGGCTTCTACATATTCCCCTTCATTATACAAGCGGGCTTCCAAAATACCGCCCACTTGCGCGCGGATTTGAATATCGAGCGAACCCGCTACTTGGGCCGGGTATTCAATCGTCCAAGGCAAATCCTGTTGTAACACCGTTACGGCATTTACAACGGAAACCGGTGCGGTTGCATCAGCGTTTTTTTTCTTGCAACCGGCAGAAAAGAAAATAGCAAGGCCGACGGCTACACAACCGAGGGCGACAATTTTTTTACACATAAAACAACTCCCCTGTTAAGATAAAGTTACAAAAATTGTATAAAATTTTTCTCTGCTTCCAAGTCTTTTTTTTAACTAATACAAAACCGACTCTGGCAAAATTTTTACCGTTAAGACATAATTAAGAAAGAAGTTCTAACCGTATGATGATATAATCTAAAGGAATAAAGTATAAAGGCACAATGGGTGCTGAGGGGGAAAAATGAAAATAGAATCTATGGAGCGCATGATAGGCCGAACGCCGCTTATCGAAATTACCCGCATGAACCCGGGCCCGGGCCGCGTGTTTGCCAAATTGGAAATGTTCAATCCGTTTAGCATTAAAGACCGAGCCGCTTTGTTTATGCTCAATGCTGCCGAGGAAAGAGAAATTCTGGCTCCCGGCGGAACTATTGTGGAACCTACCAGCGGAAACACGGGGATTGCACTTGCTTTTTTGGCGGCCGTACGCGGATACAAATGCGTTTTGACCATGCCCGCCAACATGAGCCCGGAACGCATGCAACTTATGAAGGCTTTGGGCGCGCAAATTGTGTTAACTCCCATTGAAAAAGGCATGCAGGGAGCGGTGGATATGGCACGGGAAATTTTAGAAAAGACCCCCAACTCCTTTATGCCGGATCAATTCAACAATCCGGCCAATGCACTCGCACACGAAAAAACAACCGGGCCCGAAATTTGGGAAGACATGAAAGAGAAAATAGATGTATTTATCTGTGGTGTGGGAACGGGCGGAACTTTAACGGGAGTGGGGCATTTTTTAACCAAAAAGAACCCGGATATTAAAATAGTGGCGGTAGAACCGGCCGACTCGCCGCTCCTTTCCGGCGGGAATCCGGCCCCGCACAAACTACAGGGAATCGGAGCAAACTTTATCCCATCGCTTTTGGATAGACGGTTACTGGACTGTGTGGCCCCTGTCACCTACGAACACGCGCTGGAAACAACCCGAAAACTCGCACAAACACAAGGAATTTTAACGGGCATTTCAGGCGGAGCCGCCCTATGGGCTGCCTTGCGGGAAAGCGCAAAAGAAACCAGCGAAGGCAAAAATATCGTTACCATACTGCCGGACGGCGCAGAACGCTATTTGAGCACGGGATTATTTAATTAAATAAAAAACCTTGCTACAATAAAAAGATGAAACACTTGTTGCGGATTCTTTGCATAGGCTTTGGGTTTATTCTTCCTGCCGCCATGCCCTGCCATGCACAAGAAGAAATCATCATTGAAATGCACGGCACGCCGGATAATCTACCCGACGGTATTTCCGTGTGGGAAAAAAATTGCTCGCAGTTAACCCGTTTGTTACGCGGGAAAACAAGAGAATACGCCTTGTACCGCATTACCAGCGTTTCTTCTTATGATGATATTTTACGCACGCCTTCGGGCAAAAAATATGCCTTGGTGCGCTACGGAAGCGAAGACGGCGACTTTCGAAAACTTCTTTTCCATGCCAAAGACCCCCAACATTTTATTGCCTGTGCTTCTAACGCAACCGAAGTGATAGCCATGCAAAAAAAGTACGATTTGCAAGTAGGCCTTCACTTAAAAACTTTCCTGAAAACCTACGGAGAAACCGCCACTTTAAGCAATCTGGTGGACGAAAAAAACGGAAAAATTTACCCGGCTTACCGAGTTGTTTTTTCCAGCCCTTTTGCTAAAGTTCCCGATGTGCGGTATTTTCTTTTTGATGACGAAATGCTCGTGCGCACCTTTGCGAGTGAAGATGCCTTTTTTGAGTTTATGAATAAACTTTCCAAACAAAACAAAGAGATTTCCCTCGCGCGCGAACAACAACAAAAAGAAAAACTGGCCCAAGAAGAAAAAAAGCGACAGGAACGGCTAAAAAAACAAAACCGCCCCGTACGAAAGGCATTGGTATCCGGGGGCACGGTGGAGGACAGAATGTATATGCCGCGCGCCGTCAATGCAACGCCGTTGCCTCCTTTAACTCCCGGTAAAACTCCGGCCGGAACGCCCGAAATACGAACGCAGTTCTAACCCCTTTTTAACGATATCAATTTTTTCTTTTTTATTTATAATACAAATATGAATATCGATTCTTTTTCCCTTTCTTCTTTTAGTATTGCGGGGTTGTTATATGCTATTTTGCAACTAACGGTCACCGTGCATATTTTGCTTAAAAAAGACGATGTAAAAAGTTCTATCGGCTGGATAGGGCTGGTATGGTTGGCCCCTTTGCTCGGGAGTGTTTTTTATGTCGTTTTCGGCATCAACCGTATTCGCCGAAAAGCCTTGGCTCTGCGAAATAAAGGGCCGGATATTTTAACCGCCACTGGTAAAACAGCCGAAGAAATCGAAAAAGAAATTCCTTCCGCCTTTTTACAACTCATGCGCCTGGGCTATAAAGTTCACCCGCAACATTTTGCCTTGGGCAATCGACTGGAAGCCTATGTAAACGGGGACGAAGCCTACCCCGAAATGTGCCGCCTTATCTCCAACGCCCAAAAAGAGGTGCTCCTGCAAAGTTATATTTTTAATAACGACCGCGCCGGCAACTTGTTCCTTTGCGCACTTAAACAAGCCGTTCAAAACGGAGCCAAGGTGAAAGTACTTGTAGACGGAGTAGGCCTGAATTACTCCAAACCCACCATTGCACGCGCTCTCAAAAAAATAAAAGGGGTGGAAGTAGGGGTTTTTCTTCCCTCCAAAAAACCCGTTACTTTGCCTTTTGTCAATTTAAGAAATCACCGGAAAATTTTAATTGTAGACGGGAAAGAGGCTTTTTTCGGCGGGATGAATATCGCGGAAGGAAATTTGGTGAATAGCCAGCCCAAAGACCCCATTATAGACATTACTTTTAAGGTTCAAGGCCCGGTGGTGGATCAAATGAGCCGCGTGTTTGAGGAGGACTGGCTTTTCGCGGGCAAAAAGCATTTTGTACCGGCTTCTTTTCACCACGAAGCCGCTTTGCCGGGAGATACGCCCGCACGCATTATTCCGGACGGGCCCGACAGTGACTACGGTAAAATAGAACTGCTGATTTTAGGAGCCCTTTCCTGTGCACAAAAAACGGTACAAATTGTTACCCCGTATTTCTTGCCGGAAACAAATATTTTAACTGCCTTGGAAATAGCCGCCATGCGCGGAGTAGAAGTAGAAATTATTTTACCCGAAAAAAGCAACATCTTCGGTATGGATCGGGCCATGCGGGCCAATTTTTCTTCTTTGCTGAAAAAAGGCGTTAAAATTTTCCGTTCACACCCTCCCTTTGACCACAGCAAAATAATGTTGGTAGATTCTGCGTGGTTATTTGTAGGCTCCGCCAATTGGGACGTGCGCAGTTTTAAGTTAAACTTCGAGTGTAATTTGGAGTGCGTCAGCCTGCCGTTGGCCAAAGAAGTAAAGAAAATTATTGAACTAAAAAAATCAATTTCCTTTCAAGAAAAGCCGACCAAACAGACCTTTTTTCAAAGTCTGTTGGATAACGCTTTTAAGTTGCTGACCCCTTACTATTAACCTATGCTATACAAAAAACCCCAGGCACACCAAACTCTTTCCTCTTACGGGCAGGCCACGCGCCAAACACTGCCGCGGGAATTTACGGTATGTTCCTGGAATTTCCAAAAGGCAGGCGCAAAAGCCTGGGCAAAAGAATTTAGAATTTTGGCTGATGTTACCGACATTTTTTTAGCGCAAGAAAACCGTTTAACGCCGGCCGTTCTAAAAGAAATCAAAAACTCTCCTCTCTGTTGGCATGAGGCGGCAGGCTTTTTGTCATTACGCGGGAATTATCTTACCGGTGTTTGTACGGGAAGTATCGTAAATCCCTCCCGTGTTATTTTTAAGCAAGGGGGCAAGGAACCCTTTATCCGTATTCCCAAAATGTTATTGGCCACTTTTCTACCGCTTGGAAACGGTAAAAATCTGTTGGTTATCAATGTCCACGCCGTTAATTTTACAAGGCTCGATACCTTCCGCCGCAATATGGCCGCCGTGGCGGAACTTCTGCTGAATTTTGAGGGCCCCGTTTTACTGGGGGGAGACTTCAATGCTTGGAGTGCCAAGCGTTGCCAAGTGCTCCGGCAAACAGCGGCACAAGCAGGACTGAGCGAAATAGCCTTCCTGCCCGATAACCGTTCCCGTTTTTTGGGAAAACCCGTCGATTTTTTATTTACCCGCCAACTCAATTTATTGGCGTGCGGAGTGTGTGCGACAAAAGCCTCCGATCATAACCCGCTACTGGCCCGTTTTCAAATAGGCAAGTAGCCTGTTTCGTATCCTCGCAATATGGTAAAATATAAGTAATATGAGTGACAATAAAGCCCTGGGCTTTAAAAGACAAGCCCTTAAAAAAGTAATCGAAGCCTTTGACAAAGGCGTTTTAGAAACGGCCGCGTATCGCATTCCGCATGACGTCGTGCCGCGCAATGCCAATTTAGATGTGCGTTGCTGTGTATATAAAGAACGCGCTGTCTTTCGTGCGCGCACTTTAGCCGCTTTGGGTTTCGCCATTGAAGAAGATGACGAAGCCACTTCTTTGAACGAGTACGCCAAGCAGGCTCTGCTTCGTAAAGATATTCCGGAAAAACCGCTTACCGTACTTGATATCGCCTGCAAAGGGTGCGTAAAAGCACGCCACATTGTAACCGAAGCCTGCCAAGGTTGTTTGGCGCGTGCTTGCCAAACCGCGTGTAAATTCGGGGCGATTTCCGTTGTTAACGGGAAAAGCCGCATTGACCCCGATAAATGCAAAAACTGCGGTCAATGTAAAGCCGCCTGCCCGTATAATGCCATTACCTATGTGCCCGTTCCCTGCGAACAAGCCTGCCCGGTAGATGCTATCCATAAAGGTGCGGACGGATTTGCTCAAATTGATTTTGAAAAATGCATTTCTTGCGGTCAGTGCATGGGCGCGTGTCCGTTCGGCGCCATCATGGAACGCAGCCAACTTATCGATATTTTGAGTTCTATGAAAAGCCACCGTAAAGTATGCGCGATGGTTGCTCCGTCTATCGTCGGGCAATTCAACTGCACTTTGCCGCAACTGATGACTGCTATTAAAAAAGCCGGTTTTGATAAAGTAACCGAAGTGGCCGAAGGGGCCGATATCACCACCGACAACGAAGCGCGCGAACTTATCGAACGCTTGGAAAACGGCGCCCGTTTTATGACTACTTCTTGCTGCGCGGCCTGGGTGCAAGCCGTTAAAAAGCATTTGCCGGCCCTGAAGGAATTTGTATCTCACACCCGCACGCCCGGCTCCTATACGGCGGAAATCGAAAAGAAAAACGGTTTCACCACCGTTTTTGTGGGCCCGTGTGTATCCAAACGCGTAGAAGGCATGGAAGACCCCAACATGGACTATGTAATGACCTATGAAGAATTAGGCGCCCTGTTGGAAGCCCGCGGCATTAACCCGGCCGAATGTGAGGAAACCCCGCTCGATCCCAAAATCTCCGGCGAAGCCCGCTACTACGGCGTAACCGGCGGTGTGGCCCAAGCGGTAGAAAATGCCCTCGTCGGCCAACGTCCGTTTAAGAAAATGGCTATCAACGGTTTGGATAAAAAAGCCATGTTAATGTTAAATGCCTACGCCAAAGGCGCGGGAGATTTCCAACTGTTGGAAGTAATGAGTTGTAAAGGCGGCTGTATCGGCGGCCCGTGCACCATTGCCACCCAAGCCAAAGTCATCAACCCGATTAAAAACTTAGTGGCCGAAAGCCCCAAAGTAAAACCGGCGTTTGGTGAAGAAAAGAAAGAAGAAAAATAAAATTTTCTTACCGAATAAAAACCCCCGCACTAAGCGGGGGTTTTTTATGTTAAGTTTTACGGCAATTTGAAAGATTCCCAATCTTCGTTAGACCAAAAGGCTACCCCGCCCATGCCTTTGCAAATATTAAGATACCGCGTATCACCTTTTTTCGCACGGCATTGGCGCGCCTTGGTCCCCATAAAATCTTGTAAATAGAGCAGTTTTGCTTCTCCGTTTACCACTAAATTTCCCTGGATAGTACCTTGCGTTTTTCCTTCGTTCATCCATATATGAAAAGTGTTCTTGCCCACCTTTATTTGCTTGTCTGTTACTTTAGTAGAAGGAACCGTAATATCTAAATCATCAAAAGAGCCCGTCCAATCGCCATTTGCCAAATAATACAGTTCCGCTGCCTGTGCCAATGCTTTGCAAATGGTTTGCAGTTCCGAATAGCGGGCTTTGTCCACCGCTGTTTGATATTGCGGAAGTGCTACGGCAGACAAAATACCGATGATTAAAACCACCACTAAAAGTTCTATCAATGTAAAACCTTTTTGCATACAAAAATCCTTTTTATTATCTTTTAGTTAAGTATATCAAAAAAGAATCTTTTTGCCTAAAAAACTAACCCTTTTTTGGACTTTACTGCGGGTAACGATTTTTTTATTGTAAGTATATAAGGTTCCTGTTTCGGGGGTAAACCGGCGAAAAGCCAAGAGAAGGGAAACGGGAATCTGGGGGAAGAAAGTTATTTTAAGATGTTAAAATAATTTTCTGTATAGGATGATAAAAAGCCCCGGCAGGGCCGAAAATCCCCGGGGCTTTTTGAAAACGATTTTATCCGATCCGGAGCAGAAAGGGG